>JAJDNG010000251.1 GCA_022340845.1 Gammaproteobacteria bacterium
TTGATTCGCCCATATTCAGATAATAGAATCCTACCACCCAAAGTGAGCTGCATGGCGTGACTACCCATTTCAACCAGATCCGAGGATGAATAAAACGCGGTATTAATATCAAGCTGGGATATGAATAACAGCTTTTCAGTGAGATACACGCCCCCACCAATCCCGCCAAAACCCACCCAGCGGCTTACCAGGTCGGCAAGCACATCGCCACTGCCTAAATACAGTGTGCCGATGGAATAAAAACTACCGCCGCGCGCGCCAAACAATTGCTGTCGAGTTTCGTTTTTGTACCACATGGCCACATCCACGGCGCCGCTGCCGTGCAACTTGTCACTGTCGCCGGTGGGCAATTTCACACTCACCTCCAGCGCAGTGGCTTGGTTGAGGTTTTGTTCCAGCGCCCAGGCTGCTTGCACGCGCACATCGCCCAACCCACTAGTGGGATTTCGCAGGTCAAAGCGGGTTTGCGAATGGCGACTATAGGTGTACTGAAACTGATTATTCGCTGCCTGGTCGCGCCCGCCTTCGGGCATATCAAACATCTGGTGCCAATTGTTGATGGTTGAATCCAGACCGCCGCCGTGGTGTTTGAGATATGGAATCACGAGCGCCAGTTGCCATCTATCTCGTATGCCTTGTTGATAGATGAACGTGGTGCGCGCCGTTTCTCCATCCAACAGGATGGACTCCGTGTCATTTGCATCGTCGGCGTAATGGCTGCTGACATCGTACATCAGGCGGGCTTGTACTGAACCTCGGCCCAGCACTTCGGCATCCCCGATGTGGGGCAAGCCGTGGATGGCCACCATGGGGTTGTAGTTGGAAATGATTAGCGGTGAGATAAGGTCGGCCGATGCCAATTGGGGATAACACAAGGGGTTACAAATGATGATAAAAACGGCCAGACGGGCTATCAGTTTCACCGGCCAGCACTGCCGGCCACACAAACAGCGCATGGTTGTTTTTTTGTTCCTATCTTGGTGTTGGTTCCACGCTTATGGCAAAAATATGGAAAATTTCCCACCACCGTCGATGCCGCTGTTGCTGCACGCGATATATCCCTGCCGGCCTTTGTTTTTGTGCATTTTGGCCACTAATGAGGAAAAATACAATCCCAATCCGGTGCTTCCAGATTTGAAATTCACCCCGGTCAATTGATCGGAATGCTCACACAACATATTCGCCGGATAACCGTTGCCGTTGTCTTCGATGGAAATCTCCACGAATTCCTGTTGCTGGCTGGCGCTTAAGCGAATTTTGTCCTTGGAATAACGATAGGCGTTATTCACCACGTTATTCACTACGCCGGCAACCATTTCGCGGTCGAAAAAGGCGATCAAATCCTCATCACAGTCGCAATCCACCGCAATACCTTTGGGAGCGAGTAACGCTTCGCTTTGCATGGCGCTCTCCTCCAGAAAATCCTGCAGGGAATGTTCGGCGATAAGCGGTGAATACATGGCATTTTCAATTTTGTAAATGGCCAGCAATTGTATTAAATGATTGTTGACCCGCTGCCCTTCGTACTGAACCTGGGCAAACTTCGAAGATGAGGGGCACTGCGCATCGTCGCAGCGCATGGTGATATCGTCCAAGGTGCCCAACAACATGCTCAGCGAATTCTTCATATCGTGCACCGAACTGGCCAGTACGGTACTGAATTCAAGGCTATGGTCTTTATCGCTCACTGGCAAATCCTTTGTAAGGTTGGAGGCTCATTTTGCGCCGGATAGATCGTGAAACCGCGCCATGAGTTTTTGAAAACGTTCGTTGGAGGAATTCATGCTTTTGATCCGGTTCAAATACACCTGTGCCTGTTCCAGATAGCGCTCGTTGACGCCATCTTTTTGCATCAACATGATAATGGACTGAGCCGTGTTTAAATTGATAATAAGATTCTCCGGCATGGCCCGGGCGGCTTTGACGAACAGTCTGATGGAATCCTTGAAATTGCCTTGTTTGGCCAGGTCGACACCATCGTTGTTGAGCGCCACCACTTCCTTTTGGGTGCCGCTGATGATCTCGCTGCCTTCCTCTTCCATACCCATGTCGCTGAATAGCTTGCGGGCCTGCTCGAGCATGTGCGGGTCTTCGTGGTTATTGCGCACCACATGTTTCATGAGTTCGCTGCCGGCGTCTTTTTTACCAGCGTCAAAACACGCTTTTGCCAATTCCATGGCATCTTCGCTGCTGAGATTGCCCGGCTCTTCTTCGAACAAGGCCACGGCTTTGTCCAATGCGGCTGCGCTTTGCTCGTCGTTGCCAAGGCCTTTTTGCACCACGCCTTCCACCAGGGTCACCGTGAGCAGCTCTTTACCGGCGGCATTTTTATATTCCTGTTTCATGTCGCCAATCACTTTCAAGGCGTCTTTGCCGGCTGATTTCTTGACATACACTTTTGCCAAACCGCCGAAGTCCGAGGGGGTTCTATGGATTGAATTGCGCCCTTCGCGAACCACGGTTTTATAGGCTTTTTCCGCAACATCGTAGTCCTCATTCTGGTATGAAACCTCACCCAGCGCTTTTTGCCGCAAAACATGTTTAGGGGATATGGCGACGGCTTTGGCCAGAGTCTCCTGGGATTTTTTGCTTTGCCCCATGGCTTTTTCCACTTTCGCCAGCCAATCATAGGCGGTGACAAAGGTATTGTTGTCGGCAATCACCGCTTCAAATAAAGTGCGAGCTTCTTCCAGCCGGTTTTGATAAAAATACACTTTTCCCAAACCGAACTGCGCCCAGGCCAGCGCACGAATATTGAGGACTTTTTCATAAACTTGTTCGCCGCCCTGGTAATCGGAAATGCGCAACATCAAATCGCCTTTGAGTTTCAATAATTCGAAGATATTTTTCTGATCTTGCTGCATGGCCGCATCGCACAACACAATGGCTTTTTGATAGTCTTTGGCTTCGATGGCGTCGGAAATTTTTTTCAAGCCTTGTTTTTTTTCCTGCAATTTACGGATACGCATTTGCAGGACGACTTTATTAAACGGTTTGACCAGGTATTCATCCGGTTGGAACTCCACGGCGCCCATCACCATTTCCGAGGTATTTTCCGCCGTATTCATAATAAACAACGAGGAATACGGCAGCAGCTCCCGTTCTTTGGCTTCCTCCAACACTTGTTGGCCGTCTTTGCCTTCGCCCAGGTTGTAATCGCACAGCACCAGCTCCATCTTCTCGTCCGCCAGCTGTTTCAAGGCTTCTTCCCCATTGCGGGCTTCCTTGATGTTATTGGCGCCATAGGCCATCAACATGGAACGCATCATCGAACGCATGGCCGGAAAATCATCCACCACCAGGATTTTGATGTCTTTTAATGACCAGAGCTTCATTGATATTTTACAAATACCTGCCTGTTTTTAATGTTTAAGTAGTGCGGACTTTGGCTAGGTCACGCCATTACTGATAAGGTATCGGCATAAAAACCGACACCTTTACAATCGCTTATCGAGTAAGAGGGGTGAATACCGTGAATGAGGCTTTTGTATCGCATGTGGAATGGTGTTGCCGGGACATTGAAACCACCGCTGATTTCTTCCAGGCGTTATTCGGCTGGCAATTTAAAACTTTTGGAAACAATTACTTACTGTGCAACCCCGAACGAGGCCCGGCGATAGGCTTGTTGCGCTGCGAACCCGCGGCGCAACCGTTGTGTCAGGTATTTATCACGGTGGACAGCATCGATACGCAATTGCAGCGCGCCTCAACGCTAGGTGGACATACCCATGTAGAGAAAACCCTCATTCCCGATTACGGCTGGTACGCTCAGATTAAAGAGCCGCAGGGAAATATTGTAGGCTTGTTCGAGAAAATAGAAGCTCGAGGTTAACGGTGCGAGGGCCGGCCTCGCTCCGCGTTCCTCACACCTTTTACTTCACGAGATACCCAGCCACTGCTTGGCCTGGGCCACCGCACTGGCCACTTGCCGGGGCGCAGTGCCGCCAATGTGGTCGCGCGCGGCCACCGAGCCTTCCAGGGTCAACACATCGAACACGTCTTGTTCAATTTTTTTGGAAAATTTCTGCAGCTCTTTGAGACTCATTTGCGATAAATCCTTACCCAACTCGATGCCCCGGTTCACGGCACGGCCGACGATTTCATGAGCATCGCGAAACGGTACGCCTTTTCGCACCAGATAATCCGCCAGATCCGTCGCCGTGGAAAACCCTTTGAGCGCCGCCTCGCGCATATTGTCCGATTTGACTTTGATGGCCGGGATCATATCGGCAAACACCCGCAAGCTGCCATTGATGTTGTCAATGGTATCGAATAACGGCTCTTTGTCTTCCTGGTTGTCTTTGTTATAAGCCAGAGGCTGGCCTTTCATTAAGGTCAGCATAGACACCAAATGGCCATTAATACGACCGGTTTTGCCGCGGATCAGCTCGGGTACATCGGGATTTTTCTTTTGCGGCATAATGGAAGAGCCGGTGCAGAAGCTGTCCCCCAGTTCGATGAAGTCGAATTGCGCCGAGGCCCACAGAATCAGCTCTTCGGAAAAACGTGACAAATGAGTCATGATCAACGAGCACACAGCGATGAATTCAATCACAAAGTCACGGTCGCTGACCGCATCCAATGAGTTTTGTGCCACCGCAGTAAAACCCAGCAGTTCCGCACTGTAACTGCGATCGATAGGATAGCTGGTACCCGCCAACGCGGCCGCGCCCAAAGGCATGATATTCACCCTGGCGGCGCAATCGGACAGCCGCCCGGCGTCACGCTTGAGCATTTCAAACCACGCCAGCATATGGTGACCGAAGGTGACCGGTTGAGCCGTCTGCAAGTGGGTAAATCCCGGCATGATAGTGTCCACATGCGCTTCGGCCAGCAATACTACGTTTTGTTGCAGACGGGTCAGTTCAGCTTGGATCTCGACGATTTCATCGCGCAAATACAAACGCACGTCGGTGGCCACCTGATCGTTGCGTGAACGGCCGGTATGGAGTTTTTTGCCCACCTCGCCAATGCGTTCGATCAGCCGGGCTTCGATGTTCATGTGCACGTCTTCCAGGGCCACTTTCCATTCAAAGCGGCCTTGTTCGATTTCTTCTTTGATGGCTTGCAAGCCTTCCACGATGGCCTCGTATTCGCCGCTGGTCAATACTCCCACGTGCGCCAGCATGCGCGCGTGGGCAATGGAGCCGGCGATATCGTGGGCGTAAAGCCGTTTGTCGAAACCCACCGACGCGGTGAACGCCTCCACAAAGACATCGGTGGGTTCTTTGAAGCGGCCGCCCCAGGGTTTGATGGTGTGCTCTTCTTTTTTCATAACATCCAGTTTGCGTATGTTTTTACGGGTGCTGCGCCTATGTTTTTCTTAGGTTTTCGCGCAGTATAGTCGATATTGATGATATATTGCTGCCCTATCAGCAAACCACTGATTCTTCATGAGCGCATCGAAACATTCTAAAAGGCCGGACTATGTCACTGACGATGAACATGCCACTGGCAAAGCGACTGGCCCCGTGACATCCGCCAATACTGCATCGGAAAAACACGCTTCCACCCCGGACGGTGGGGATGATTTTTTCCTGCCGGATTTTTGTAACGTACGCATGGTGTTTGCCGTGGTGGTCATCGCGGAAATGCTGGCCATTGTGTTGACGCTGGCGCCATTGGAACGGGCCGCCAACCGCTGGGAGGATCTTAGCATTATTTCACTGTTTATTCAGTGGGTGGCGTTGCTCAGCTCGGCAGTGCTGTGCCTGGCGCGGCGCTGGCTGAGAACGCTCAGCGACACCGCCGCGGCGACGGCATCGTATTTGCTGCTATTGACCACCACTTCACTGCTCAGTGAAGCGACGTATTGGATGGGGCACTGGTTGTTCCTGGGGCAAAATCTGCCTGAGGGCTGGCACACGCAATTTTTAATCAGCAATTTGGGCATCTGTTCTATCGTGTCCGCCATTGTGTTGCGTTATTTTTATATCCAGCATCAGTACACCCGCAACCTGGAGGCCAAATCCCAGGCCCGCATCCAGGCGTTGCAATCGCGGATCCGGCCGCATTTTTTGTTTAACAGTTTGAACACGATTGCCAGCTTGACCTCCACTCAGCCGGAATTGGCGGAAGAGGCCACCATCGACCTGGCGGATTTATTTCGCGGCACCTTGGCCAACGCCAGCTACGAAGTGCAGTTGAAAGAGGAGTGGAATCTGGCCCGGCGCTATTTACACATTGAAAAGCTGCGCCTGGGCAACCGCCTGCAAGTGGAGTGGGCGGTGGACACCGTACCCATGGATGCCTTGATCCCGCAATTGACCATTCAGCCGTTGGTGGAAAACGCCATTTACCACGGTATTGAACACATTCCCGAAGGCGGCACAATCACCATTGCCGGTAGCGTTGAGGGTAGCGGCAAGCGGGACAATCAGCGCATTACCATTCGTATCAGCAATCCCGTGCCCAGTTACACGCCACCCAAAGAACGCGTCAGCAATAAAATGGCGCAGGAAAATATTCGTATGCGCTTGTCCGCATATTATGGAATCAAGGGTAAATTATTGGCCAGCAAGGTCGACTCTACGTATGAATTAACTTTACAGTTTCCATACATAGCTGCCCGAAAATGAAAATATTGATTGCAGACGACGAACCATTGGCCCGCTCCCGGTTGCGGCGCATTATTGAAGATATCGGCTATCACGATATCGTCGGCGAGGCCACCAATGGCAAAGAAGTTCTGACTCAATCCGGCGAACTCAAACCGGATTTGATTCTGCTGGATATTCGCATGCCGCAAATGGACGGTCTGGAAGCGGCATTGCATTTGTCCAACCTGGACAATCCGCCGGCGATTATTTTCACCACCGCCTTCAGTGAACACGCCCTGGCGGCCTTCGGCAGTCACGCGGTGGATTATGTGCTCAAGCCCATACGCCGCGAACGCCTGGAACAAGCCATTCAAAAAGCCCGCAAAGTCAACCGGGCGCAACTGGTGGAATTAGGCCATAACGATGAAACCGACCATTCCCGCACTCACATCAGCGCCCAAATCAGTGGCAATATCCGCCTGGTACCCATAGAGGATATTTATTTTTTCCAGGCCGAACAAAAATACACCACGGTGCGTTACAAAGAGGGTGAAGTTCTTATCGATGAATCATTGAAATCCCTGGAGGAGGAATTTGGCGACCGGTTTGTGCGCATCCACCGTAATGCTTTAGTGGCTAAGAATTATATGGATGCGCTGGAAAAACTGCCCAGCGGACAATGGGTGGTCAAAATGCGCGGCCTGGACACCGCGTTGGAAGTCAGCCGGCGGCATATGACCGGCATTCGTAAATTGTTGAAACAGCTTTCCCGATAACTTTCCCGATAACTTTCCCGACAAACTGCGATGAAATTGTCAGCGCTTCAGTAAGATTTCTTTGGAACCGGAAATGGCCGAATCCAGATAGGCGTTGAAAAAGTCCGTTCCCTGGTAGCCGATAAGCTTGGGGACCAGTTCCTCGCCATTTTCGTCTACAAATTGCAATGTGGGGGTCACTTGCACGCCTTTGGCATAGGCAAATTCATCGGGGTCAATGCGTTGACCGCGAAAATCCTTAATAGCGCTGAGACTGTCCACCATGAGTTTGCGAAATACCACTTTTTTGCCCAGCTCACCGCTGAGCATCATGGGGCGAATCACGTCTTTTTCCAGTAATTCGCAGTATTCACAGTCTTCGGCGGAATACATCAATAAAATGGGTAAATGTTGCTGATTGGACACTTCTGCCAACGCCGACAAATCGTCCGCTTTGGGCAGTTCAAGCGCTGTGGAATCAGCTTTTACATTGGCTACCACAAAGGGAAACAAAACGCTCAATACGGCTAACAGGCCAAGAATCACTACCTTACGCATACTTTTTTCAAAATTCCTCTTTTGGATACGATTTCTGAATGGTATTTCTGGAAACGATCTCTGGAAACTATTTCTGGAAACGATCTCTGGAAACTATTTCTGGAAACTATTTCTGGAAACGATCTCTGAAAACGATCTCTGAAAACTATTGTTAAACCGATTACTGGGAGGCTATTACTATAACTTTAAATTCTTTCCTTGACCTTTAAATACTTTTTTTGAGGTTATCGAAAAGATAAATAGAATAGTAAAATCAATAGGATAATAAACCCACCCTAAGATCTAACTTCGGTTTTTAAGACTTTACACCGATTCGCCCAGTATACCACGCAAATTCGCCAAATACGCCTGGCCGCGTTTTTGCCTTTCCTGGGGATCGGCCACCACCACGTCTTTGTCCCATACTACCGTTTCCTGCGGCAGTTCGGACAAAAACCGGCTGGGCTGGCATTCGGCATACTCGCCCGCCCGCTTGCGTTTAACCGCGTAGGTGAGCGTCAGTTCCTTTTGCGCCCGGGTGATGCCCACGTAGGCCAGGCGCCGTTCCTCTTCGATATTGTCTTCTTCGATACTGGTGCGGTGCGGCAATAACTCTTCTTCCACCCCGACTATAAACACAAAGGGGAACTCCAGCCCCTTGGCGGCGTGCAAGGTCATGAGGTTGACGCAATCGCGCTCTTGCTCGTTTTCCTGGCGATCGAGAATGTCCATTAACTGCAGGCGGGACACGACGTCATCCAAAGTGGCCTTGTCGCCTTGTTGGTCCGCCAGAGTCCCCATCCAGGCGATGAGTTCGTCAACATTTTCCATTTTCCGTTCCGCGCTGGCCACATCGCGGCAATTGTCTTGTAACCAGGAGAGGTAATCGATTTCGCCCACCAGGTCTTTGACCAGAGATTTGATGTCGCCGGATTCACTGCGATGGGAAAACCGACTCAGCCACTCGACAAACTGCCGCACGCGCTTCACCGCGCGCTCGGACAAACGTTGCTCCAGGCCCAGCTCAAAACTGGCATCGAACAAACTGACGCCTCTTTCCGTGGCATAGGTGGCCAGTGTCTGCAGCGTACTGGGACCGATCTCCCGGCGAGGCGTATTGGCAATGCGCAAAAACGCATGGTCGTCATCGTTGTTCACCACCAGGCGCACGTACGCCATGATGTCTTTGACTTCGGTATAGGTAAAAAACGAGGTCCCACCGGTTAAGCGATACGGGATTTGATGCTCGCGCAAATGGCGTTCGAACAAGCGCGACTGATGGTTGCCGCGGTATAAAATCGCATAATCGCGAAACTGGCTGCGGCTTTGGAATTTGTGATGCAACAATTGCGACACCACCCGCTGGGCTTCGTGTTCTTCATTATTGGCGTGCAGTATGCGAATTGCCTCACCGAAGCCCAGTTCGCTCCATAAGGTCTTGGGAAATACGTGGTGATTGTTATCAATGAGCCGGTTGGCCGCCTGCAGAATACAACCGGTAGATCGGTAGTTTTGCTCCAGTTTAATCACTTTCAAGCCGGGAAAATCGTTTTGCAAATGGGCGAGATTCTCCGGCTGGGCGCCGCGCCAGGCGTAAATGGACTGGTCATCGTCCCCCACCACGGTCAGCGCGCCCCTGGCCCCAACCAACAGTTTTACCAACTGGTATTGAGCGGTATTGGTGTCCTGGTATTCATCCACCAACAGGTAACGGATGCGGTTTTGCCATTTATCCAAAATGCCGGCATCGCTGCGAAACAGTTGCACCGGCAAGCGGATCAAATCATCAAAATCCACTGCATTGTAGGTCTTGATTTGCCGGTTATACGCGTCGTAAATCCTGGCGGCGTGCAGCCTTTTTTCATCGCCCACGGCCTCGTACAGCGCTTGCTCGGGTTCGATCATGGCGTTTTTCCAATGGGAAATACACCGCTGCACCGCTTCAACGTCAGCATCATCCCCATAGGCTTTGCGCATGAGTTCCTTGATGATACTCAGGCAGTCCTGGGTATCGTAAATGGTGAATCCCGGTTTGAAGCCCAAAGCTTTGTGTTCGCGACGAATAATATTCAGGCCCAGGGTGTGAAACGTGGAGACGTTCAATCCCCGGCCCTCGCCTTTGGCCAACGATTCGGCCACCCGGGATTTCATTTCCTTGGCCGCCTTGTTGGTAAAGGTCACCGCCGCGATGTGACGTGCGCCGATGTGGCAATCGCGGATCAAATAGACAATTTTCTGGGTGATGACTCGGGTTTTGCCGCTGCCGGCGCCGGCCAAAACTAACAAAGGACCATCGATATAGCGGATTGCTTCACGTTGCCGGGGATTCAGTTGTGACATTTAACCTCAAGATGGTGACGCTGGATGTTGAGTAATACTTGCAATCTGAAACGTTGAATCTGAAACATTGAACGGGGCATTCTACCTGCTCTTGGCGCGTAATAAAATGGATTCCCTTAGTGTCAATTGAGCGAAATATTGGCAAGACGGCAATGACATACTAAGCTCAAGAGTATATTTACAATGACAGGCGTGAATAACTCCTTATATTTACTAAAATTTATAACAACTCATGCTGACGGCGCTCCCTCTCACGTAACAATACTTACTTTTTTATGAGCAATGACCTAAGCAATAACACCAGCAAAAATATCAGCGAATACAGTGGCTTACAATTTGCGATAGAACTCAGCGCCCAATCCACCCGGACCGGTTTGACGCGTTGTTTTGTGGGTATTTTGCGCCAGTGTTATCAACTTCACGCCATTGCGCTGTACCGCGCGGAATACGGCCAAACCATAGAAGCCAAACGCAACCTGGAGCTGGCCGATGTGCGCATTGTTGATTTTTTATCTTCGGCCGATCATGAACCGCTGCCGTTGCACGGTATTCAGGGGGCATATCGTAGTGTCACCGACAGCACGCCGGTGGAAGTGAAAAACGGCCGTTTGACCACCAGTTATTTTCCCATCCATGGTTGCGGTAACGTCTGCGAGATCTTGGCGGTGACGCATAAACGGCAAACCCTGCTGAACCTGGAACTTTTACAATCACTACTCACGTTGTACGAGAATCTGTTGAATATCTTCAACCTGGCCGAACGTGACAGCTTAACAAATCTCCTCAACCGCAAGGCATTTGACAAAACCATCGTCCAGATTCACAACAAAGAACATCAGAATTTCATCACCCGATCCCAACATCATTTCGTGTATCTCGCCTTGATCGACCTGGATCATTTTAAACGCATTAACGACCAATTCGGCCATTTATACGGCGATGAAGTATTGATCGGATTTGCACGCCTAATGGAACAATCGTTTCGCCACCACGACTGGATATTCCGCTACGGCGGCGAAGAGTTTGCGGTAATTATTGAGGACGTGTCCCCCGAACACATAGAGTTAGTCCTGAACCGGTTTCGAGAAAAAGTCGAACAACATCACTTTCCCTTCGCCGGCAAGATTACCATTAGCATCGGCTGCGTTCACATCGAAGGTGGCGCCCCCTCCCCGCTGACCATCGACAAAGCCGATAAGGCACTGTACTACTCCAAAGAACACGGTCGCAACCAGGTATCGGTTTACGAAACCCTATTACGCAAAGGTGAGGTGGTGGAACCGGCTTCCACCGAAGCCGATATCACCTTGTTTCAATCGTCTTAGATCGGTTGCCAGTGTTGTGGTAGTAGGTTGTTCAGCGTAGAACGCAATGATTTATTTTAACCACGAAACCGCGAAGAGCACGAAGGGGGGAAAGAGTTTATTTACCTTCGTGCTCTTCGCGGTTTCGTGGTGAAATTTTTCTTACGTTTGTCGCGCAATGGGATTATTGGTAGGTTGCAAGAAACTGGGTCATCTGTTCCGCCGGTACGGGCGGGCTGAAGTGATGTCCTTGCAATTCATCACACTGCTGGTTCTTGAGAAACTCCACCTGAGTGAGTGTCTCCACGCCTTCGGCGATGACTCGCAAACCCAGACCGTGCGCCAGACCAATGATGGCTTTGGCGGTGGCGCCGTCTTTTTCCCGGCCGGCGATATTCATGATAAAGGAACGGTCGATATTCAAGCTGTCCACGGGCAGCCGCTGCAGGTGATTCATGGAAGAGTGTCCCGCGCCGAAATCATCGATGCTCACTTGCGCGCCCAGAGCTTTGAATTGTTCCACTGCGCGGGTGGCGCCCTCTATATTGTTCATGGCAACGCTTTCGGTTATTTCCACACTTAGAAATTGCGGATCAAAATGGAGACTGTCCATGATTTTGCGCAAACTGAGGGGGAGATCGCGCTGTAGAAACTGCCGCGCCGACAAATTTACCGCCAGTCGCAACTGCTTGAATCCCTGGCTGTGCCATTGCCGCATTTGGCGGAACGCCGTTTCCATGACCCACAAACCGATGGGAAAAATCAGTCCGGTTTCTTCGGCGATATGAATAAATTTAACCGGCGGTAACAATCCGTAGTCCGGATGTTGCCAGCGTAACAAGGCTTCCACGCCGACAATTTTGCCGGATTTTACGTCCACTTGCGGCTGATAGTAAATCCGCAATTCACTTTTGGCCAGCGCATGGCGCAAATGATGTTCCAGTTCCAGGCGGCGTTGCGTGCGGTCGCGCATGTCATGGGTATAGAAACAGTACTGATCACCGCCTAACTGCTTGGCGCGGTACATGGCCGCATCGGCGTTTTTCAACAAATCCGGTTTGGTGGAACTGTCCAACGGATACATTGTTACCCCTATGCTCGCGGGACTTAGAATTTCATGGCCTCTGATTCTGTGGGGCCGCGAGAGTTTGTCGCGGATTTTACCGATTATTTTTTCCAGCTCATCCACCGTATTGATGCTTTCCAACGCCATGGCGAATTCATCGCCGCTCAGGCGCGCGACAATATCGCCTTTTCGCACGTTGTTTTTCAAATGTTTGGCCACTGATTTCAGCAATTCATCACCGATGGCGTGGCCCAGATTGTCGTTGATCTTCTTAAAACCATCCAGGTCGATAAAACAGACGGCCAACAACTTTTCCTCACGTTGCGCCGATGCCATGGCATGATCCAGGCGATTGAGAAACAGATGGCGGTTACACAAATCCGTTAAGCCGTCATACAACGCCATGTGTTCGAAAGTTGACTCGGCTTTTTTCAGTTCAGTGATATCCTGCACCGTGCCAAGGATGGACACCGCCCTGCTGCTAACATCAGCGATCACATCTCCCCGGGTATGGATGTAACGCTTGTTCCCCCTGACATCCAGGATGCGATAGTCGATTTCAAAGGGATCCGCCTGCCATATGGCGCAGTCGATGGCCGAACGGACTTTTTCCTGGTCGTTAATGTGAACCAGGCTTAAATAACTTTTCAAGGTTCCGTCGAATTGATTCGGCCCATACCCCAGCAAGGCTCTTGCTTGATCGGATAGTGTAAAGCGCAGGGATTGAATGTCCATTTTCCAATAGCCGAGCTTGGCAACCCGTTGAGCCAATTCCAATTGTGACCGGTTGCTGAATATTGAATCTTTTTGTTTGTGATTACGCAAGGCATAGCGAATTCGCTGGGATACAATGCCAAGATTATTCGTTTTATTGATAAAATCCGTGGCACCTGCGTCGAACGCCCGGCGGATATAATCAATACCGTCCATGCCGGTCAACACCAGGATAGGAATATCTTGATACGCCGGCTGTTCCCTTATCGCCTGGCAGGTGGCGATGCCATCCATTTTGGGCATCATCACATCCATTAAGATCAAATCCGGTTGAATACCCCGAAGGCGTTCCAACGCTGCAATCCCACTGTTGGCCTCTTCCACCAGAAACCCACAGGATTCCAATTCCTTACGCAACAAGATTCTGGTGTCTTGCTCATCGTCTACTACCAAAATCAGTGGCGTCTGAATATCAACAACGGCTCCGTTCACCTTAATCCGCTCCTGGGTTTTGGATTAATGAGAAGCAACTTGACGAGAAACAATAATCATTATTCATCATTCGGATATCGTTTAGATTTGGTCCAGAGTCTAGTGTTAGTATAGCCGTATATTCGCCATTTTTAATGGCAATTAACAGTAAAAAAGGAGGGAAATGTGATCGCTGCCCGTGATTCAGTTTCGCTTTTGCATCAATACGTTAGCGCGAACGGCAAGAAGGACGGATTCGCAACGTGGTTTTTATGCCTGCAACCGGATTTGGCAAGGATTACTTACAGCCTGGGTCAAACGACCCCAGGCTAACTAACGATATCCGCAGTGCGCTCCATGCATCGTGCGCTCCATGGGTAGTATAGTCCAATATCATCATTTGTCATGGGTTGCCGGCAGGCAGCTATTTCCCACTAGTGAAGAGCCTACTAGAGAAGTAGCCTGCCAGAAGGAAGGTAATAGCACAACTAAGCATCAGCCAGTATTGCCTGGTATGCTCGCTCAAAACGGTTTTCCAACGCCTCATGCGCTGAACTGTCGATCAAGCCGCTTAGCTGCCAGTTGACTTGCAACTCCACCACTTCATTATTCACATCAGACGAAGCGGTTTGTTTCATTTTCTCTGCTAGTTGGGACACTTGATATTCCATACGGGCTTGTTGCGCTTCCGGTGGCGATTCAATGTTGGCAAGAACTTCCATTTGCAGACACAACTTGTGCTTTTCATCCAAGCGCGCGGCTTGGTGTTGACGAATGTCTTCGGCAACGCTTTGCGCGCCGGTCTCACCGGCTTGCTGCAGCAGGTTATGCACGCTGGTAAAACGTTGCTGTAACGCTTTACTGACGCTATGCGAAAAATTGGGCAGGCGCAGCCATTGCTCTTCGAGTTGGAGCCATTCCTGCATTGCCTGTTCCAGCGGCAGTTGCTGCTGCAGGTAACGTAACAACATCGCTTCGCCTCGCCGGCACAGCTGCGCTTGTTGTTGTTGAGTGTGAATCATTTGCTGACGCTCCCCCTCCACGCGGCGTTGATTTTGCGCTTCAAATGCCCGGCAGGCGTCTCGAAACCTTTTTTCCAGCGGCTCAAGTTTACTGCTTTTTTGCGGGGTGTGTTTTTGATCTGAGGACGTTGATGAAGAAAACTTTTGTGATAAAAACTTTGCTGAAGAAGGTTTTTGCAACGACGGCAACGCCGACCATTGTTGCTTCAATTCTTCAAACTCTTTTTGCGCGGCTTTGAGAGCATCCCCTTCCAATTTCGCCAGATTTTCGATGGACTCACAAATCGCCGCCCTGGCGTCAATGATGCTTTGGCGCTCCTGGCGCGCAGCGGCGGATTGCTGTTCGCGGCGTTCGAACACCTGATCGCAACTGGCTCGAAACCGCTTCCACAGCTCACCGTCACCAGCAGCCAACCCCACCTCTTTCCAATCGGCTTGTACCTGTTTAATGGCATCAATAGCATCGCGCAACTCGATTTTCGAGTCTTGCAATTGATTCACTACAGCGTCGGCACGCTTTATCAACACTTCTTTTTCTTCTTTGTTGCGATTTTTCTGATCCAGATGCAATTGGCGCAAGGCGTGTATCACATTGCGAAAACGTTTGTTGATGGCTGAGCGGTCGTCGCGCTCTACCAACCCCAAGTCACGCCACTCTTCCTGCGCTACCCGCACGATTTTATCCAGTGCTTTCCAGTCAATAAGGTCACTGGGTTTGTGGGACAGGACTTGAAGATATTCCTCCAACGATGCGCAGGCGGCTTCGCGATTTTTCAAATTCTGGCCCCGCACTTGCGCTTGTTGATCGAAAAACCGTTGGCAAGGCTCATACGCTTGCGTACATGCCGCATCGAAGCTTTCCCATAAATCGTTGGATGAACCGGGCTCCGCCGCGGTGATTTTTTTCCACTCCGCCCTGGCTTCTTTAATCCGTTGCGCGGCATCCTGAAAATCGAAGTCCGGATTGTCCTGGTTTTCCGCCACCAGTTGAGCCAGCTGTTGCATCCGTTCGCACAATTGCTCCTTCACGGGGGCGTTGGACCACTTCCGCCAGGACTGCAGCTCATTCAATTGTTTGTGCGCCTGGTTGAATTGTTTGATCAATTGTTTTTTCTGTAAGACACGGCGATCGTGCTGCGGGATCAAGCTCAGGAGTTTTTTACCGCGATTGGCCAGATTCACCGCATGTTTGGTTTTTCCCGCGCTCAAGGCGCTGGCGAATTCCCCCACCAACTCGGTGAATTCCCGAATGTGGGTTTGCCTTTGTTTTTCCTGCTCGTCGAGGCGCTGGGCCAACGCATGCAGGTCGTCAGTCACTTGCGATTGCAGTGAGTCATTGGCCTGAAAATGCCCGGGCTTTGCCAGTGTCGAGTACCGCTTTTGCAGCGTAGCGACCTGAGCGGAATCAATGGGGTTTTCCTGGGCGACTAACGCAGCGGTTTTCTTCGCTAATTCGCGCAATTGGCTTTGGTATGCCAGGTAGGCTTGTATATCCTTTGTATGCTCGCGCAACTCGTGACTTAATCGAGCATAGCGCTGGTCAATATCCTCATGCTCCGGGTCTACGGAAGATTCTTGCGCCAACGCTTTCTGGGCGCTCGCCCAGAGCTGGGCATTGTGCTCAAGAGCGCTCTGTAAGGCCTGCAATCGCGGCTCCAGGTCATCGTTTACATTGCCTGCGTTATTTGCCGAGTCGTCGGCCTGCCTCCATGCCGTTAATTGCGCCAGCTGCGCTTCCAAGTCTTCACAGACTTTTCGCTTCTGCGCTTTAAAAGGTTCAGCTTTTTCCTCCAAAGCGCGTTTTTGTGCTTCCTCAGCCTGCTTTATCCCATAGTGTGTTTCAAATTGTTCGGAGAATTCGTTAAATGTACTGGACAAGGCTTCATCCCAATGGCCAAAGCGATCCTGCCACTGTGCTTTAGTGTCTTGCCACAGCGTTTGCAGCGCGTCATATCGAGCCCTGGCATTTAACCATCCGCCGGATTTCCTACAGCGCTGCAGCAGTGATTCCAAATCCACACAGCACTGCTTGGCTTGTTTTTTCAACACTTTTGGGCGTTCTTGCTCGGCGGTTAACACGTCCAATCGTTCCTTCGCCAGGGCGCTTACCCGTTTATCTTTTAAGCGTGAGTTTTTATACACCCTGTCCAGGGTGGAAATTTGATTGATTTTTTCCAGCGCGCTTAGGCGAACGTCCGCATCGGCATCGTCAACCGCCACATCGCCCAGCAAGGATTGGCGTTCAATTTTAGCCACCGCCAACATGCGCAATTCGGCTTCTTTGGCCTCGCGAACAACGTATTCTAATGTCTGTTGGTCGGTGGTTTTCTGCAGCGATTGTTTTCGCACCTCAAAATCGATCCGGTAAGGCCCCGTTCCGGCAATCAACTGGCGGAGCCGTTTTTCGGCGCTGTCGGCCAATGGGTCTTGGGTTTGCTGTAAATCGCGCAACAAGTCTATGTCCCGCAGTCGGCCGACAACCATGCGACGGATGGAAATATCGTTATCGATTTTTACCACTTCGGCGAATATCTTTTGGGTTTCAGGTTTTCCCGGATTTAACGCTTGCAGTGCTTCTTTACGAATGCTGGGATTTTTGTGTTTCCACTTTGGCGCAAATAGTTTTTGTATGAACATTTCTGAACCCTGTGCTCTGGCGATTCTGTATTATTAATGGATGGTGGTCTTGTTAATAGGTATTATTTCCTCGGCTTTATTATCTCTTTGACTGTGAAAAGCAACCGCTCGGTTGATTATTTTTCAGTTCTGGCGGTTGCAGCCACTAAAAAGCCGGAAAACGCGTGATTATGACATACCGTCTTTAAACCTGACAAAGTCTCCTTATGTCTTGCGTAATCACTTCAACCGCAGAACTTCTGCCACGCTGTCGTCCGGCGGATTCGGCCGCCATTGACCGATATTTTCGTCCCATTGCCAATAAGCATCGCCTAAAAACCGTTGTAAGATCTCGCGCAGTAACACTTGGTCATCGCTCAAGGACTCACTATTAGGGTATTGGTTGGCATTGGGGTGGGCCGTTTGCATAGTCGTTGGTATAGCCGTTAGACGACCGGCGTCCCCATCGAGGCGGTGTTGGTTTAAATACGCTTTGGCATTGCCTTGCTGACGCTGCAGCAGGCTCATCCCGGCTTGCACATTGTGCACCCAACTCCAGCGCTGGTGGGGTTGGGCGGCCGGATTACACAATTGCATTATACCCACCGCCCCATGCTTTCCGGACAAAGGCATGCCTTGAATATCGAATTGATTCAATCCGCTGACAAACCGCGCCAACCATGTCAAAGGAGCCAATTCTCCGCCGATATACTCTACTACCGCATCCGATGCCGGATTTTTTCCCCGAATCTTAAAATGAACACTCGCCTGATAATCCTCACCCTGGTATTGAGCTGTCACCGTCAATATCGCGTCTCCGCCACAGTGGGCATTGAATACCGGTATCCAGATTCCCAGGCCTACTGATGTGCCCTGCAGTTGCACGACTTGTCTGCCGAGTTTTGCGCTGGCACAAGCGCCTGGCCAAATATTTTCGGTAATTTGCAACGTCCATTGCAGTGGTGCGTGCATGGGCTGATTCTGGCTGTTGAGTAAACATGCCTCAAATCTCAGTTCGGGCATGCGTCCCAGGGCATCGATGTAGAATACCTGTCCCGGGGTGGGATTGCTGATCTGCAATTTCATATAAAATCTCCGCCGCTTTATTATTGCCCAGCATCTTAGCACGACACGCTCAAGTCACGGACGCCCATGCAGAAGCAAATACGCCATTTGGAGTTTTTCGTCCGCGGCACTACAATGAAGTCTTATTGTCTCAAGAATTCACATTGTTCGGGAGTACATTGGTGAAGCTTACGGTTGAAGAGTTCCAACGTTGGGAACATAAATGCATCACTTTGCTGGGCATGTCCGGTGTGGGCAAAACCTGCCTGGCCAATATTTTACGCAAGCACGCCTGGTTTCATTATTCGGGCGATTACCGCATCGGCACCCGCTATCTGGATGAACCGATTCTGGACAATATTAAGCAGCAAGCCATGCAAGTGCCTTTTCTACGGGATTTGCTGCAATCGGACTCGATTTATATCTGCAACAATATCACGGTGGATCACCTTAAACCGGTCTCCAGTTTCCTGGGAAAACTGGGCAATCCGGAACTGGGCGGGTTACCGTTGCAGGAGTTCAAACATCGCCAGCGCCTGCATCATCAGGCGGAAATTGCCGCCATGAACGATGTGCCGGAATTTATTCGCAAAGCACGCCTGATCTACGGCTATAAACATTTTATCAACGATGCGGGCGGCAGCGTGTGCGAGTTGGACGATGAACAGGTGTTGCGGGTATTGGATGAACACACTTTGATTCTCTACATCAAAGCCACAGAACATGACGAACACGAACTTATCAGTCGCGCTGAAAGCGATCCCAAACCGCTGTATTACCGGGAAGCCTTTTTAGACGAGCAACTGGATATTTACCTCAAAGAGAACAATTTACCATACGTGGCCATGGTCAATCCCGATGAATTTGTACGCTGGATGTTTCCCAGGTTGTTTTACGCGCGCATTCCACGCTACGAAGCCATCGCGAACCAATACGGCTACACCATTACCACGGACGAATTATCGCAGGTCAAAAATGAGACTGACTTTTTGCAGTTATTGGAAAAAGCGATATCTCGACAATGTTAAGCTGTCAGCCACTGCGGCCGCATATGATCAACAATTATTTTATTCAGCTTTTTAATGAAGAGTATTAATAAAGCGTTTTAGAACAAACTGAGAAAATCGAACGGAATACATTCGTATGCCTATTGTAGCCCACAGTGACTTGCCCACATTTGATCGCCTCCGACAAGAGGGCGAAGCGATTTTAGATCCTGACCGTGCGTTGCATCAGGATATCCGCGAATTGCACATCGGCTTGTTAAATATGATGCCCGACGCCGCCCTGGCAGCAACCGAACGACAGTTTTTCCGCCTGGTAGGCG
The DNA here is from genome assembly GCA_022340845.1 of Gammaproteobacteria bacterium. Classification (GTDB taxonomy): domain Bacteria; phylum Pseudomonadota; class Gammaproteobacteria; order SZUA-152; family SZUA-152; genus JAJDNG01. The sequence continues at coordinate 19,757 of JAJDNG010000251.1, forward strand.
AAAGCAATCAAATCGCGCAGTTTTATGTGCATCCATTTACGGTGCCGCAATTGCCACGCAGCGAACAAGGCCGCGCGTATACTGAACGCTATTACGAGACATTCGAGCAAATACGCGGCGAAGGCCTGGACGCATTGATCATCACCGGCGCCAATGTCACCCAACCCGATCTGGCGGCGGAGCCATTTTGGGAGCCGTTGATCGAGGTAATCGACTGGGCCTACCAAAACGTCACATCCACATTGTGTTCCTGTCTGGCCACGCATGCCGTTTTGCAGTTTTTGCACGGCCAAAAGCGGATTCGTTTACCGGAGAAACGCTGGGGGGTCTATCGCCACCAAGTGGTCAACCGGGTCCATCCGCTGGTCAACGATGTCAATACTTTGTTCGATGTGCCCCATTCCCGATTTAACGAAATCAGCCGCGAACAGTTTGATCAAGCGGGTTTGCATGTGTTGGCGGAGAGCCCGCAAGCCGGTGTGCATCTTGCCGTGAGCGAAGATTATTTCCGCATTGTGTATTATCAAGGCCACCCGGAATACGACACGATTAGCCTGTTGAAAGAATATAAACGGGAAGTTAACCGCTTTATCGCCGGCGCACGCCCGGACTATCCGCCGTTTCCGGAGAATTATTTCACACTGCAAACCCAGGCCATACTGGATGAGTATAAATATCAGCTGGTTGAGGCTAAACAAGCCGGCATCACCCTGCCCGCCTTTCCTGAAGTGTTAATTAGCGAACGCCTCAACAACACCTGGCATGATACTGCCGAGGCGGTCATTAACAACTGGATGGGAATTGTCTACCAAATTACCAACAGCGAACGCAGCCTGCCGTTTATGGAGGGTATCGATCCCAGTGATCCGCTGGGACTGAGGTCATCATAAATCAGCTTCCGGGTTTCTATACCATGCTCTCTCGCAAACGCCCTCTGGCATTGGGCGGAATAAGTAAACTACAAAAACCTGTCCAGCTATTATTTTGGTTGACGCTGGCATTGCTGTGCACCCTAACCCATGACTCTGTTGCAGCACCCCGGCCACAGGACTCAATAAACGCCCAATCCGGCGACAAAAGCCCGGTATGGTATAGCCATACCGCTGATGGCAAACTCAAAGTGCATTTGTATTTTTTCTGGTCGAAAAAATGCCCGCATTGCCAGGAAGCTTTGCCTTTCATGCAGCAATTGCCGACCCGCTATGACTGGTTGCAACTCCATTCGCTGGAACTCACCGAACACCCCGACCACGTTGAACAATACATCCGCATGGCAGCCATGCTGGGGCAGGAAGCCCGCTCGGTACCGGCTTTTATGTGGTGCGCTCAAATGAGCGTCGGCTACGATAACGAACAAGGTGTCGGGGCGTTTTTATTGCACCAACTTCAAACCTGTCAACAACAACTGACCACGCACAATACGCTCGCCACTGACAAACGTCGTCCGTCTTTTGTAGAGCCGGGGATTTCCCTGCCGGTGTTGGGCCAACTGGATGCTCAACGGTTTTCATTGCCGGTGTTTACCCTGATTTTAGCGGGCCTGGACGCCTTCAATCCGTGTGCTTTTTTTGTTTTGTTATTTTTGTTAAGCCTGCTAGTACACGCAAAAAATCGTACCAAAATGTTATTGATTGGCGGCATATTTGTGTTTTTCTCGGGACTGTTGTATTTCCTGTTTATGGCGGCGTGGTTGAATATGTTTCTGCTCATCGGTCAAATCAATGCCATCACGTATATTGCTGGCACCGTTGCGGTAATTTTTGCGCTCATTAACATCAAGGACTACTTCTGGTTCAAGCAAGGTGTGTCGTTAAGTATCCCGGACAGCGCCAAATCCAGTTTGTTCGCCCGCATGCGCAAGCTGGTTAATAGCCAGAACACCACCGCAATGGTATTGGCCGCCATCGGCCTGGCGGTGTTTGCCAATTTATATGAATTTTTATGTACAGCCGGCTTCCCCATGGTCTTTGCCCGTATCCTGACGCTCAATGACTTATCGTCCACGGCTTACTACTTATATTTGGTTTTTTACAATGTCATTTATATAGTACCGTTGCTGCTTATCGTCATTGTCTTCTCCTTAACTCTGGGCACCCGAAAACTTCAGGAACGCCAGGGAAGAATCTTGAAACTGATGTCCGGCATGATGATGCTGGGGCTGGGTGTTATTCTGCTATTGGAGCCTAACTGGCTCAATAATGTCGGCGTTGCCGTATTATTATTGACGGTGGCTTTACTGATAACCTATTTCGTCACCCTGATTGAGGGCCGCCGCCCCGGCCGCTCGTCCTCACCATAATAGAAACAATCCAAAGCGTCACCAAACTGCCTGCCTAACTCATTGATAATGAAACAGAAGCGTAATGGCGTCGGATTTGCTATATTGTAACGCATTGCCGTAACGGTATTTTCCCTAACGCCTTAGTGGTAAACTAGTGGGTGTTGTGGGATGAGTTTACTTGCAGATTGTTTTCTGTATGATATTTAACCACACGATATTTAATCCATCCGTATGGGGAGCCAGCCAAATGGGAATATTTAAGAAAAGCAAAGACGACGGACCAGAGTTTGAACTGGAAACCAACCCAGTCAGCGAATACGACGCTCATGAGTCCACGGCGTCCCGAGAACAATCGATGCCATCACATGTCACCGCGCACAAAGCATCCATTAAACAAAGCTATGGTATAGAAGACGCCATTGCGTTAATGCGTAAACTGCCTAATGTCAACTCAGAAATCACCATCACGGTGGTGAAGAAGACGTTGGAATCGGCCAACATTCAAGTCGAACAAATTATTTCGGACGCCTCCCGCAAGGAATCGCAAATCGAAACCCGTACTGCGCAACTGTCCAAAGAAATCAATGAACTTCAAGACAGAATTGCGCATTTGAACGACGAAATCAACGAGTTGACTTCCGACTTGAAAGAAACCACCAAGGTAAAAATTCTGTTAACCGGCGCCAGCGAACAAGAAAAATCCCAAGCTACTGCAAGCGCCGAAACCAACAAAAAACCGAAACACGAGCCGGTGGCTCAATCCGGTAGTAATCAATCCAATACGACCAACACTAGTGCCCAGCCTAAAGAATCCATCGCTGTTGCTGATAAAGCTTGACGCATAATGTAAAACCACCCAGTCTGCACAGTGGCGTTGACCGGCTTTTCGAGAACTCCCTGCTGAAGCAGGGAGTTTTCCCCGAGGTAATTCATTTGACACACCAACGGCTATTTCGTGGCTGCACCGACACACAACAATCTGGCATATAGGCTTAGCACGGTCCATTGTCTTTCCACTTTTTTCACGTCTCTGGGTTCTTCCACCAATAAAAACAGCTCGTCCGTGGGATAGATGGTCGCCAATAGCACCGATGAACTGGGAATTTGCGCCAGCGCCTCAGTGGCTTCCGCTTTGTTTTTAAACTCCCTATCCAACCTCACTTCTTTGGCCAAATCCTGCAATTGTTCCAAGTTCAGGACATGCAGGCGGTCGTGTAAGGGAATGGTTTTACCATGCAGCGCCAGGCCGGTTTTGGTAAAGTTATCAAACATCCTGCGCAACTCATTACCTTTGGGAATATGGAAGATGGCGGGCACTTCCAGGCATAAATGATCGTACATGATGAAATTTTCCAGAAACAATAACCCGCCGAATTTTTCAATTAATTCCTTATCAATAGCCTGAGGCGTATCAGGATCGTATTCATACAACATCCTCAACTCACTGCGATTGAGCTTGTTAAAACGAAACGTCTGCGGATGTTGCGGAATTTGCAGGCTGTTGGCGGCGGAAATCTTATCGAATTCGGATGCCTCGTCCGCATTAACTCCGACAAGAAACGTGAATTGTTCGCGTAACTTATCGATAAAATCTTCGATTTCATAGAAAATCGGCCGGTGAATGGCTATGAAAATAGCCGTTTTCAGTTCGTCCTTTCTATTAATCAGCGCCAGCAGTTCATCGCTTAGCTTTTCATCCAATCCGCCCACATGCAAACCCGGAAGGATCTCGATACTGGTTTTCTTTAGGATTTGCGCCCGCCGGCGCAGAGTTTGTACATTGGAAATGCGTTTGGAGGCGCGCGCCAACACTTTGCCCAGTCCCCAAAGGAAAACAATGGACAATCCAACCAGATACAAGGGATGCAATTCGTGCATGTCGCGGCGTATTATTATTTTGATTTAAAAACGGATACTTGAAGTATGTTAAACCACCAATGAGCCTATGCGGCTGCCGCATACGCAATAAGGCCTTGTAATATATCATACAAAAGCAGTAGAGATTGCCGCAGCTTCGGCCACTGTTGTTAACCGTTGCTTGTTAAGTTTTGTTTGAGGTCGCTTCACAGTGTTTCACATAAGACCGGGTAAAAAAAGAGATATTCAGACAATAAAAAAGCGGCTGAATAGCCGCTTTTTTATTGCATTTGTAGAATATTTGATTAAAGCATCTTAGTGAACATACTTAAAACCTTATTCAATAACGACTCAACAATCACTCAATGATTGAGCCGGCCGGCTGATGGTTTTAAGGTAAGTTACCTTCTTGTTGCAATGCAATAAACACCAAACCAAACAAAACTACAAATAAAATCACACCTAGCATGTTGTACTCCTTCTACTGATTGTTACGAATAAAACAGATTCGAAGTAAGAATTTTGTAGGCCACAGCCTACAAATTCATTGATCTATATCAAGTCGTATAACATTAATTTTTACAAGGTTTAATACCCGATTAATTTGCTCAACTTTAAAGCGTGGATTTACCCAAAAAGGCGCCGATGCGCATTTTGATAATTTCTATCGACACCAAATTCGCTGATCCCGACGTGAGATAAAAATATTAGGGTTAATGAAACTAGAATTGGTGAGAGTAGAGAGAGCAATCTTTAGTAGAGAGCATGATGAAGTACGGCGTTTGGGTGTGTCAGCCAGGCGTGGCAATCGCTGTGCAATCGGTCAGCGACAATAAATTGTGAACCTGTTTTCAATCCAGATAGCAGAAAATGGCGGTTTTTTGATTGCGTTTTTTATTTAAAACACATTTCCACAAAAAACTCTCCCGAATCGGTATCGAAAGGCAATACTATGGTCGGACCCTGGACACTGTGTGTTACCTTGTGTCCCTCCCCTGTAAAAACCGATGGCAGGGTCAGATCAAAATCGAACCCCTTGTCTTGTAACCGCGCTTTGGCGCCACCGGCCATCATATTGGCGATTTCGCCCACCAAATCCTTCACCATGTCGTTCACTTCCGTGGTTTCCATCCGCAACATGCGTTTGGCGATATCCAGCACCACGGGTTTTGAAAAACTGACTGCCACTGATCCGCTCGTCTGTTTGCCCTTTAAATCAATGATGCCGGTGACTACACCTTGCGCACGATCATCGGTCTTGAGAGCCGGTTTTCCGGCGGTAGGCTGCAAATTCGCCATCGTAGAAAGCACATTACTGATTGATTCCAATACAGGATTGACGAATCTTACGTCCATCACAGACACCTCGACATGAACTGACCAAAATAGAGAAATACAGCAATCACAATGCCAATTGTGAAGCTATCGTCCAGCGGGAAAATGTAGCGGGATAAACAATACCGTCTGCGATCGACCACGGTAAAGCGTACAACGACCGCCAGCTTAGACTATTATTCCATTATCTGTGCAAG
>JAJDNG010000254.1 GCA_022340845.1 Gammaproteobacteria bacterium
CATCTTTAAAATGGGCGAAGTGGTATAAAACTCGCACCCAACTCCAATCAAAATCAAACCCTTACCAACATGCCGTTGCGGCCCAATGAGCCGCAACGGCACTAAACAGCACGACTAACACGGCCAATCGCATGGAACTGCTGCACCTCCTTCAAACCAATAACGTCTTTTTTCTCATTGTCGTGGGGATTGTAAGCCTCATGATTGGGAGTTTTCTCAATGTGGTTATCCATCGATTGCCCATCATGATGGAACGCACTTGGCGCGCGCAATGCGAAGCCTTTTTAGAGGATGATAAAGCTAAAGCCCCCCAGGAAACTGACAAACCAAAGGCAAAATTCAATTTAATCATCCCCGGCTCCAGATGTCCGCATTGCGGTCATCAAATCGGCCCACTGGAAAATATTCCGGTTGTTAGTTATCTGTTTTTAAAAGGAAAATGTTCTGCCTGCGGGCAACGCATCTCGGTGCGCTACCCCATTATTGAAGCCGTCACTGCTCTGTTATCGGTCATTGTCGCCTGGCAATTCGGCTTTAGTTGGCAAACGGCAGCGGGCTTGGCGCTGACCTGGGCGTTGATCGCCCTGACCATGATCGATTTTGACAAACAGTTGCTACCGGACGACATCACATTGCCGTTTGTATGGATAGGATTATTGCTGGCGATGTCAGGTGTCTTTGCCGACGTCCATTCCAGCATCATTGGCGCGGTGGCCGGCTATTTGAGCCTGTGGTCGTTTTATTGGATTTTCAAAATCCTCACCGGCAAGGAAGGCATGGGTTATGGTGATTTTAAATTACTGGCGGCTCTGGGAGCCTGGTTCGGCTGGCAAATGTTGCCGGTAATTATTTTATTGTCTTCGTTTGTCGGCGCGATCGTGGGCATTTCTTTAATTCTGTTTTTAGGCAGGGATAAAAACGTGCCCATTCCCTTCGGTCCATATATTGCCACGGCGGGCTGGATCGCCATGATATGGGGCAAGGACATTACCGATACATATTTACGCTTTGCCGGCCTGACTTCTTAAGGGACGCTTCGGGCTTCCTCTTTCACCTTACTGTAATTTTTAATATGCTGTGCCTATGTTGATCATAGGACTCACCGGCGGTATCGGCAGTGGTAAATCCACTGTCAGTGAATTATTCGCCAATCTGGGAGTCCCCATCATCGATACCGATGCCATCGCCCGTGAACTGGTGTCCCCCGGCCATGATGCACTGGAAAAAATCATCGTCGCATTTGGGAAACACTTGCTCACATCGGAGGGCGAATTGGACCGAGGCCGGTTACGTGAACTGGTATTTAATGATCCACAAAAACGGGAGACTTTGGAGGCCATACTCCACCCATTAATCAAGCAGGCGGCGCTTGAACGAATCCGCAAGCTAGATCACCACTATTGTATTTTAGTGGTGCCCTTACTGGTGGAAAAAGGATGGTACACTATGGTGGATCGAGTGCTGGTGGTTGACTCGCCGTTGGCACTGCAACGCCAACGCGTAAAACAACGCAACGGTTTAAGCGACAGTCAAATCGACGCCATCCTTTGCCAGCAGGCCAGCCGCGAACAACGGCTCGGGTATGCCGACGATGTGATCGAGAATACCCAGTCCATACAACACATTGAAAACGAAGTGAACACACTGCATCGCAAATACCGGGAATTGAGTCGCCAGGATTCGGCGACGAAAAACTGTGAATGAGTTCACACTGTCCAGCCCTTTACAGCAGCACAATTATTGCCTTAAATACATTAAGAAATCCTAAAAAACGACTACGAATTGAGCAACTGTGACTGATACAACCATTACTTATGTGCAGCCCCTGAACGAACGCTTACGTTTTTTCATGCGTTTGTCGTTTTTGTTCAGCCGATTGAAACACGGCGCTAGCGGTGAAACCACCCACGACAGCCATACGGCCATCACGACGCTGTTGGATATCCTGAACATCATCCAGCAACAGGATTTGAAAAAAGAAGTGCTCAAAGAAATCGAACGCATCAATCAAACCCTGACGCCGCTGCAGCACAACACCGAGATAGAACACAGCACATTAGATCAAATACTATCGACCTTGAGCACCTACCGCAGCGAGTTACACGCGGCCAGCGGCCCCATGGCCAGCGAATTACGGCATCACGAATTTTTAAAAACCTTGCAACAACGCTATAACGTGCCCGCCGGACTGTCCGAATGCGACCCGCCGGTATACAACCATTGGTTGCATAAGCCCATTGAACAACGTAAATCCGATTTATCGCAATGGCTGGAAACCTTCGAGACCTTGCACAATGCCATCGATTTAATCTTGCAACTGATTAAGCAAAGCGCCAATCCGTCAAGAAAAATAGCGGACAACGGCATCTACCAGCAAACCCTGGACGCCAGTGCCCCGTTTCAACTGGTGATGGTCACTTTACCCGTGGATTCGCGCTATTTTGCCGAGATCAGCGGCGGCAAGCACCGCTTTACCGTTCGCTTTATGGACACCACCACCAAACCTCGGCCGGTGCAAACCAGTGACGAAGTGGCTTTTGATTTGTACTGTTGTGCCTTGTGAGAGCGGCGAATTCCATCACCACCATTGATTGCTACACCCAAATGTAGAACCTCATGACAACGATTGTAAAATGCCCAACCTGTGAAAAACCGGTGGAATGGAGCGAGAAGTCGCCTTACCGGCCGTTTTGTTGTGAACGTTGCCGCTTGATCGATCTCGGCGCGTGGGCGGCTGAAGAGCACCGCATACCCGGGCGTACTCCCGCCGATTTTCCTCAGCAAGGCGATATCGACGACAGCCAATCCTAGGCATTGCCAGCCCATAACGATCGAATTGCGGCAATGCCTTGTGCGCCGTGTTCGTGGGCCACAGGCAAATGTTCAGCCGACATTCCCCCCAGCGCGTACACTGGAAAATTCGCCACATCGGTCATTTGGCGCAACACTTCCCAACCCAGAGGTGCCGCCTGCGGATGGGTGCGAGTGGGTAACACCGGGCCCAGCACCGCGAAGTCGGCACCGATCCGATTGGCCTGGGCGATCTCAGCGGCATTGTGGCAAGACGCCGCAACCCACGAGTCAGTCGCCAAGGGCCGGGAAGATAACGCCATTAAGCGCCGGCTGTTTAAATGCACGCCATGCGCCCCCAAACGTTCCACCCACGCAGGATCGCTGTTCAAGATCAACTGGGCGTCATATTGTCGACACAACGCCAGCGCGTCCCTGGCAAGCGCGCCATAAGACGCGTCGGGTAAATCCGGGGCCCGCAATTGCACCAGGTTTATCCCGCTTTGCAGGCTGTTTTCCAGGTTGGCAAGAAAGACCTCGGTATTCGTACCCGGTGATGGCGTAATGAGATATGTGTCCGGCAACTGCAGCGCGGTGATAATGGGCCGGTTCGCCGCCGGAAATTCATAGTTCAGTAACGACTTTCGCGCCACCCATTGCACCGGCTGACCTTCGCGCCCATGCGCTATGCCGTTAAATTGACGCACTAGCCACACATCCAGCAACACGGATTTGTCGGGATAGTCGTAATGCAAGCGGATCAGCGGCCGCGCCGCCACCACCTCGATTCCAGTTTCTTCGTGCAACTCCCGCTGCAGCGCATCGCGCACTGACTCGCCGGGTTCCACCTTACCGCCGGGAAACTCCCACAATCCGCCCTGGTGCACATGCTCGGGACGGCGTGCAATGAATATCTCATTTCGAGCATTGCAGATCGCCGCCGCGGCGACGTAAATTTGTTGATTATCGCGCATTAATTGGTGGTTGGTGGTTGGTGGTTGGTGGTTGGTGGTTGGTGGTTGGTGGTTGGTGGTTGGTGGTTGGTGGTTGGCACATGATGGAACTAATTTTTAAGCTTTGAACCACCACCGAACCACGAACAACGAGTCACGAACAACGAACTAAGTCCGATACTCAGCATTGATGCGCACATAATCATAAGAAAAATCACACGTCCACACCCGGGTGTTGCAGTCACCACGATTCAACTCGATGCGCACCACAATTTCATCCCTGGCCATCACTTTCTGACCCTGCAATTCGGTGTAGTCCGCTGCCCGACCGCCGTTGCGCACGATGCACACCTCGCTCAAATAAATTTGAATGCCGTTCAGATCGAGATTTTTCAGTCCCGCACGCCCTACGGCCGCCAGGATTCTGCCCCAATTGGGGTCGCTGGCAAACATAGCGGTTTTTACCAGCGGCGAATGCGCTACGGTAAATGCCACATCGTCGCATTCTTGTGGTGTCGCCCCGCCCTGCACGTCAATGGTGATCAGCTTGGTAGCACCCTCACCGTCACGCACCATGTCCATGGCCAGTTGTTCGCATAACTGGCTAACGGCCTCCTTCAGAAGCTCATAGGTGGGATGATCGCTGGAGGAAATCTCGGCCAAGGCGGTTTTGCCCGTCGCGATTAAAATGGCCGAGTCGTTGGTAGAAGTGTCACCGTCGATGGTAATTTTGTTAAACGACTGCGACACGGCATCGCGCCACAGCGCCTGCAAAATCGGTTGGCTGATTTTGGCATTAGTGGCCACATAAGCCAGCATGGTGGCCATGTCCGGGCGAATCATGCCCGCGCCTTTGGCGATGCCGGTAATCGTAATAGTTTCGCCATCGGTCTCGCCATCGATGGTGATCTGCCGGCTTAGGCCTTTGGGGACGGTGTCGGTGGTCATAATGCCGTGCGCCGCCGCTTCCCACTGGTGTTCGCTCATGCCCGCAATAGCATCTTTCAGCACTGCGGTAATTTTAGCCACCGGTAAATGCTCGCCAATCACCCCCGTGGAAAATGGCAACACTTGTTGGAATTCGCAGCCGCACACGCGGGCTAACGCCTCGCAGCAGCTAAACGCATCTTGCACACCTTGCTCCCCGGTGCCCGCATTAGCGTTGCCGGTATTGATGAGCAAATAACGAGGGGGCGTCTGGTGTAAATGACGTTTGGCCACCGTAACCGGTGCGGCACAGAAGGCGTTTTGGGTGAACATAGCGGCTACAGTCGCGCCCTCGGCAATTTCCATCACCACGACGTCCCGGCGCCCGGGTTTTTTAATCCCGGCACTGACGGCGCTCAAACGGATACCGGGTACGGGTAACAACTCGCCAAGCGTCGGTTTGCTCATGGATATCCCGCTAAAAAAAGAAGGTTACTGAATCTTGCCGTGGCACTGTTTGTATTTTTTCCCGGAGCCGCAAGGACAAGGCTCATTGCGTCCCACTTTGCGATCTGGACGTACAAACGGTTTCTTGTGTGCCGCCGCGTGTTCGGCGGCTTCAGCATCGGCCTCGGCGCCGCCAGCCATGGCGGAGGTTTCCTGATGTTGAAACGACATCGGCGCCTGAGAACGGCGCTGCTCTTCCACCGCTTGCACATCGGATTCGGCGCGAATCTGAACTTTGGAAACAATACTAACCACTTCGGTTTTGATCCGATCCAGCATGGCGGAGAACAGTTCAAACGCCTCGCGCTTGTATTCTTGTTTGGGGTTCTTTTGCGCATAGCCACGCAAATGGATACCCTGGCGCAAATGATCCATGGTGCTGAGATGATCTTTCCATTGCTCGTCCAGGACCTTGAGCATAATGGCTTTTTCAAAATGGCGCATGGTTTCGGCGCCTACCATTGCTTCTTTTTCTTTATAGGTGGTTTCCAAATCCTGTTCAATTTTTTCCCGCAAGGTTTCTTCGTGCAGGGAGTGGTCTTCATCCAGCCATTGCTGCACCGGCATAGGCTGGCCAAATTCGGCCTCCAAGGCTTTTTCCAGGCCCGGCACATCCCATTGTTCATCCATGCTTTGCGGCGGGATATACATATCGATCAAACCATTTACCACGTCATGGCGGATGGCTTGCAAGGTATCGGACACATCGTCCATGGCCATGAGTTCGCTGCGCTGTTGATAAATGACTTTACGCTGGTCGTTAGCCACATCGTCGTATTCCAGCAGTTGTTTACGAATGTCGAAGTTGTGCCCTTCCACTTTGCGCTGGGCATTTTCGATGGCCTTGCTTACCCAGGGGTGTTCTATGGCTTCGCCTTTTTCCATGCCCAACTTTTGCATTAGGCCGGAGACCCGGTCCGAGGCAAAAATGCGCATGAGATTATCCTGCAGGGACAGATAAAACCGGGTAGATCCCGGATCGCCCTGGCGGCCGGAGCGGCCCCTTAACTGGTTATCAATGCGGCGGGATTCATGACGTTCGGTACCGATAACGTGCAAACCGCCCGCGTTCAACACGTGTTCATGGCGCTGTTTCCATTCCTGATAGGCTTTTTCCCGGGCCGGTTGATCATTTTCCGGCATCTTTTCCAACTCCGCTTCCAGATTGCCGCCCAACACGATATCGGTACCGCGGCCGGCCATGTTGGTGGCAATGGTCACCGAACCCGGCCGTCCCGCTTGGGCGACGATTTCCGCTTCGCGTTCGTGTTGCTTGGCATTCAGCACTTCGTGTTTGATATTGGATTTTTTCATCAATCCATCCAGGTATTCGGATACCTCGATGGAGGCCGTACCCACCAACACAGGCTGGCCACGTTCCAGACAGTCTTTAATATCTTCAATGATGGCGTCGAATTTTTCTTCCGCGGTCAAATACACCAAGTCGCTGTGATCCTTACGGATCATGTCCTTGTTGGTGGGGATCACCACCACTTCCAGGGCATAGATTTGCTGAAATTCGAACGCTTCGGTGTCCGCCGTACCGGTCATACCGGCCAGTTTGTCGTATAGGCGGAAATAGTTCTGGAAAGTAATGGAAGCCAGAGTCTGGTTTTCTTGCTGAATGGGCACACCTTCTTTGGCTTCCACCGCCTGGTGCAGACCATCGGACCAGCGCCGCCCAAGCATGGTACGGCCGGTAAATTCATCCACGATGACCACATCGCCATTGGCGACGATATAGTCCACGTCTTTTTGAAACAAATGATGAGCCCGTAATGCCGAGTTCAAATGATGCATCAACTTAATATTGGCCGCATCGTATAAACTGGCGTCCTCTTCCAGCAAACCTTCTTTGGTGAGCAAATCTTCGATTTTCTGGTGACCGCGTTCGGTAAAAAACACTTGTTTGGATTTTTCATCCAAATAAAAATCCCCTTCGTCACCTTCCTGGCTTTCTTCGCCCTCCTGGCGGTCTAAAAACGGAATCAATTTGTTGATTTTCACGTACAGTTCGGGATCACCTTCGGTGGGACCGGAAATAATCAACGGCGTTCTGGCTTCGTCAATGAGAATGGAATCCACTTCGTCCACAATGGCGAAGTTCAATTCGCGCTGCACTTTATCCTCGGCACTGAACGCCATATTGTCGCGCAAATAATCAAATCCGTATTCGTTGTTAGTACCATAGGTGATGTCGGCGCCATAAGCTTCCCGGCGGCTGACATTGCGCAAATGGCGAAAGCTCTCCGCTCCGCCTTTAAATTCGGGGTCGTACAAATAAGACGCACTGTCCGGCCCACCGCCGCCGGTGGAATTAATGATGCCTACCGACATACCCAGATAATGATACAACGCCCCCATCCAGCCGGCGTCACGCCGGGCCAGGTAATCGTTGACGGTCACCAGGTGAACGCCTTTGCCGCCGAGCGCATTTAAATACACCGCCAAAGTGGCCACCAGGGTTTTACCTTCACCGGTGCGCATTTCCGCGATTTTGCCTTCGTGCAATACCATGCCACCGATTAATTGCACATCAAAATGGCGCATGCTTAATACCCGCTTGCCGGCTTCGCGTACGGTGGCGAAGGCTTCGGGGAGGATGTCGTCCAGCGTAGCCCCTTGGTTCAGCTTTTCACGCAGTTCGGGGGTTTTCGCTTTGAGGGCTTCATCGCTCAGTTCGGTGAACTGGGATTCCAAAGCGGAAATTTGCGCAACCACTTTACTGAGACGTTTGAGAATTCTCTCGTTGCGACTGCCAAATACTTTCTTAAGAATATTACCAACCATTGGATTTGTTTTTTCCTGGATTTTTTATTAAGAGCGGATATCACTTTTATAGGACTTCGGAAGCCCTAAAAAGTTGAGAATTATAACGGGGATGAGGGGATTAGAGAATTATTATTGCGAAAAAGGTTCGCGTGTATCCCTTAATCCGCCAGGATAAGGCCGATTAAGGGGATATCGGCGCCATTATCGCTGCGATGTGCGAATATAGCTCATCGGGTCTACTTGTTTGCCGTTGTGTAACACTTCGAAATGCACATGGGGGCCGGTGGACCGACCGGTAGATCCCATTTTGGCGATGATCTGGCCTTTTTTCACGGCATCGCCTACTTTTACGTTGACCTTATCATTGTGGCCGTAACGCGTGGAGTAGCCATTACCGTGATTGATTTCCACCAAATTACCGTATCCATAACGCCGACCCGCCCAGGTAATCACCCCAGAGGCGACCGCCACCACATCGCTGCCCAGTTTGCCGGCAAAATCCAACCCTTTGTGACGCTCGTTTTTACCGGTAAACGGGTCGGTACGCATCCCGAAATACGAAGACAACCAGCCCGACTTTATTGGCCGGCCGGCCGGCACGACCTCATCCTGCAACCCGCGGTTCATCAGCATGGTCTCCAGCAAGGCCAATTGCTGGGCGCGATTGTCCAATTGATCTGTTAAAGAATCCAAAGTCGCGGTGAAACTTAAGGCATCCACCGATTTGGATTCTTCATGGGTTTCGTTTTCCGGCCCGCCTTGAGCCGGTTGGGTGGTAAAATCGAACTCGCCTTTATCTAAATGCGCCATCTTCGTTAAGCGGTCACCTAAGGCATCCAGGCGTATCACATGGGACTGCAGGCGACCCAGCCGCATAGCCAGAGCATCGATATTTTCGGATGTCGTGCGCCGTGCCTCGTCAATCGACTGGCGCTGATCCATCAGTTCGCCCTTCAAGGCGCTGATAATCACCGGAGGCCCACCTTCCACACCAGCTTCAAAGCGACCGTAATAATAGCCGGCACTGAGTACCCCGGCCATGATAAAAACCCCGACAATTGAAACCAGAACAAGGAATTTAGAACCTAACCTATAGGTATTGTAACGACCGCCTTGATTGGGAATCAGTATAATATTCATGTCTGTTTTTCTGTCTCAGTTCCTGTTTATTCCGTCTGCCGACCATGACACAGCCCATGATGAAAAGCTCTACTACCGGGCCCACTACTAAACCTTGCCATTTCCTCTTACAATACGTCTATGACAGATCTCACAATTCCAATAAAACCGGCAAAACCGCTTTTAACGCCATGAAATCCGTCGCCGGTATTCTCGCGGCGCAAAGCGCCAGTTTGCAGTCCTTGCTGGAACGTGCCGCTGTCCTGGACGGTGTCAATCACCGCTTGTTACCACGATTACCGGCCCCGTTAAACGCACATATATGTCTTGCCAACGTTCGTGACGACACTGCGATCATCATGGCTGACTCCAGCGCCTGGCTGACCCGGGCACGTTACATTGGCCCAGAAATCCTTAACATTATTAGGCAAGAACCGGGCCTGGATCGCATTAAAAAAATTCATTTTAAAATTCAGCCGGAGATCCAGCATTCGCCACCTCCGGCATCCCGACCGCAACTGTCTGAAAATGCAGCAGAACTCATTATGAGTACCGCAAAAGTCATCGATGATCCGAATTTAAAAGCTGCATTACACAATCTTTCCCGCCGTTATCACAAAGAATAGTGCAAAAACATTCTTAATTCACTATTTGTGATATACAAGTTACGGTATATCCTAACCAGTAATATCTTGTGAAGCCGTTATCAAATAGTAAATGTGACCTTGATTCTTTCGTCCTGTTTAATTAGATCGTACGCTGACAACCAAACTTGATAGTTGTTTGTCGATTTTGAGGGCTGCTTCCTGTAGTAACCGTCAGAGTAACATCAGGAGAAAATCCATGAAATACAGAAAGTTAGCACCCAAGGAATAACAAAGGACGGGATAATCTATGGCAGGGGAAAACAGCGTTTCCCCTCCATATAGACAGATCGGAGGGGAATGAAATTACTCTGGAATTAGGTAGACAGGATAGGCTGAGTGAAGGAAATCGGGGCTTTTTTGATATCCGTAAATGTCACCATTTCCCAGGCATCTTCTTGCGCTAGCAACGTGCGCAATAAATGATTGTTCAAGGCGTGGCCGGACTTGCAGCCGCTGAATTCACCGATTAAGCTGCAACCCAATAAATACAAATCGCCAATGGCGTCCAGGACTTTGTGACGCACGAACTCGTCTTCATAGCGCAAGCCATCTTCATTTAAAATACGGTAGTCATCCAGGACAATGGCGTTATCCAAACTTCCACCCAGGGCCAGGTCATTTTCCCGCAGTTGCTCAATGTCTTTCATGAAACCGAAGGTTCGGGCGCGGCTGACTTCTTTTACAAACGATGTGCTGGAGAAATCCACTGTTGTGGTTTGCGCGCGATTGCGGAACACGGGATGATTGAAGTCGATATTGAAGGAGACTTTAAATCCGTCAAAAGGATCAAAACGGGCCCATTTGTCACCATCCTCCACTTTAATTGTCCGCTTTATGCGCAAAAAGTGCTTGGGGGCATTTTGTTCTTCAATACCAGCGGACTGCACCAGAAACACAAAGGGACCGGCGCTGCCATCCATAATCGGCACCTCAGGAGCGCTCAAATCGATATAGGCATTATCGATACCCAGGCCGGCAAACGCGGACAGTAAGTGTTCCACGGTAGACACTCGAGTTTCGCCCTTGACAAGCGTCGTCGATAATCGAGTATCACCCACGTTTTCAGGTTTTGCTTCGATTTCCACCACCGGGTCTAGATCCACCCGCCGGAATACGATACCGGTATCCACGGCAGCGGGTCTGAGGGTCAAATACACCTTCTGGCCCGTATGTAGCCCTATGCCCGTTGCTCGAATAATATTTTTAAGAGTCCGTTGTTTAATCATTTGGGGATATATAATTATAATTTAATCGTTTTTGACTTCAGCGTTGCGATAATATCACAGCGCGCCACTTTGTGACTAGCAAATTGTGTGACATAGTTCATACTTCCACCACACGAAATTATCGCCCATCAGCCAAAAACGTCCTTAAAAACCACTCCCTAAACCCGCCAAATGTATCTCCCGTTGTATAATTACAACACTTATCAATCCGCCTGTCGGCGCAGAAATGCCGGAATATCTAAGTAGTCTAAATCGGTGTTATGGGCCGCCGCAAAACGTTCGTTAGCCACTTGTTTACGTATTACGGTGGGACGTTCCAGTTTGCCATAATCGACGATGCCATCGGGTTTCTTATCAACCAGTTTCATGGGCTTATCAGCTTGCTTAATGTTATTACCCAAACCGGTGGCCACTACCGTCACCCGCAGATCGGAACTCATTTCCGGATCAATTACGGTGCCCACGACCACGGTAGCGTTTTCAGACGCGAAACCTTTGATAGTGTTACCCACTTCTTCGAACTCGCCTATGGCCATATCCAGGCCAGCGGTGATGTTGACCAGAATCCCCCGAGCACCCGCCAAATCGACATTTTCCAATAAGGGGCTGGCAATGGCGGCTTCGGCAGCTTGTTGTGCCCGGCCCTCACCTGAGGCTGATCCGGTACCCATCATGGCCATACCCATTTCGGACATCACTGTTCGCACGTCGGCAAAGTCCACGTTGATCAATCCGGGACGTGTGATGAGTTCAGCTATACCTTGCACGGCGCCCAATAACACGTCGTTAGCCGCTTTGAACGCATCCAAAAGACTGATATTTTTACCCAGCACCGTCAACAATCGTTCGTTGGGAATGGTAATGAGCGAATCCACGTATTCACTTAACGCCCGGGTTCCGTCATCAGCCACTTGCAGACGCTTGCGTCCTTCAAAAGGGAAGGGCTTGGTTATGACGGCTACCGTTAAAATGCCTTTTTCTTTGGCCACCTGCGCCACCACAGGAGCCCCTCCCGTCCCGGTGCCCCCGCCCATGCCGGCGGTGATAAACACCATGTCCGCGCCACTGATCACTTCCTCTATCCGTTCGCGATCCTCCAACGCGGCTTGGCGACCTAAATCCGGATTGGCTCCGGCGCCCAGTCCTTTGGTGATATCGGCACCTAATTGCAGCACCGTGGGTGCCGACGACGTTTTTAATGCCTGCGCATCGGTATTGGCGCAGATAAAATCCACGCCTTCGATGTTCTGCCGGACCATATGTTCCACTGCGTTACCACCACCTCCGCCGACTCCTATGACTTTAATTACAGCCCCTTGGGTGTAAGTATCCATTAATTCAAACATGGTGTGTGCTCCTCTGTATCTATCCAATAATTCAAATAAAACGATTTATCAAAAAATATTTCCATTCGATATTTCTGACCTGTGAGACTAAAAATTACCTTGAAACCAACTTTTCATACGTTGCCACAAATTTTGAAAACCCCATTCGCTGTTTGTATCCCATTGCACATGGCTATGGTACTTATTACCGTATAACAACAAACCGACTCCCGTGGAATAAATTGGGTTACGCACCACATCCACTAAGCCGCTGACTTGAGTAGGCATGCCGATTCTCACCGGTACGTGAAAAACTTCTTCGGCCAACTCAATAACACCTTCCATTTTGGCACAGCCGCCGGTGATCACGATGCCGGCGGCGCACATGTCTTCAAAGCCACTGCGACGCAACTCGTTCTGCACCAGCGTCAGTAGTTCTTCGAAACGAGGCTCCACCACTTCTGCGAGCGTCTGGCGCGCCAGACGCCTGGGTGCGCGATCCCCTACACTTGGCACCTCAATACTTTCATCAGGACTGGCCAGCTGAGTTAAAG
The DNA here is from genome assembly GCA_022340845.1 of Gammaproteobacteria bacterium. GTDB lineage: Bacteria > Pseudomonadota > Gammaproteobacteria > SZUA-152 > SZUA-152 > JAJDNG01. The sequence goes on from JAJDNG010000254.1 coordinate 12,821, forward strand.
CGCAGGCGTATTTCTTTTTGATCTCCTCGGCATACTGGGTCGGCGTGCGCAATGCCACGGCGATGTCATTGGTGATCTGATCACCGGCGATGGGTATCACCGCCGTATGACGTATGGCACCCTCGGCAAACACGGCGATGTCAGTGGTGCCGCCGCCGATATCCACCAGGCAAACGCCCAGTTCTTTTTCGTCTTCGGTCAACACCGCCTGGCTGGATGCCAGTTGCTCCAAAATAATGTCATCCACATTCAATCCGCAACGCCGTACGCATTTTATGATGTTCTGCGCCGCACTTACTGCACCGGTCACAATGTGCACCTTGGCCTCCAGGCGAACACCGGACATACCTATTGGTTCGCGGATGCCGTCCTGATCGTCGATCAAAAACTCTTGCGGCAATATGTGCAGCATTTTCTGATCAGCGGGTATGGCCACGGCTTTGGCCGCATCGATTACTCTGTCCACGTCCGCCGGCATGACTTCTTTGTCGCGTATAGCCACAATCCCGTGGGAATTCAAACTGCGGATGTGACTGCCGGCGATGCCGGCGTAGACTGAGTCAATCTGACAGCCGGCCATCAGTTCTGCCTCCTCAATGGCCCGTTGTATGGATTGCACGGTCGATTCAATGTTAACCACAACCCCCTTTTTCAGGCCCCGGGATATATGAGATCCAAGACCTATAACTTCTATCCCCCCACTGGGCGTTACCGTCGCTACGATGGCCGCCACTTTGGAAGTGCCGATATCCAACCCCACAATTAAATTTTGCTCCGACCGCTTAGCCATTATTGTTTTCCTGCATGTTTCCGGCTGCTGCTATCCAGTATTGGTTTTATATTCACTTGGTATTAGTTTTGTGTTTCACTACTACTTTTCCATTGCACCGCGAATCCGTTGGTATAACGCAAATCCACCACGCCGATTCTCCCGGCTTGTTCCTTTAGGTTGCCGTTAAAGGCTTTTAGAAACCGCGCCGCGGTATTGTACAAGTCCATGCTGGCATTCATGCGCCCGAACAAAACGCGAATCCCGTTTTGCAACTCCACCCCTAACGCTCGGCGTTCATTCAAATAGACTTTTCGAATCATCAATCCATCAAGCGATTGTGCGTCCTCCGGGTTATTCGACCATTGCGCATCAGCAGCTCTTGTCGCAAACAACGGCTGCAATTCCCGGTATATGGCAAACAGTTCTGAATACGTGTTTTCTGGGCCTTGCAGTTGCACCATCGCATTCAACATATCCGAGGGAATTTCAGCCGGTAGAAATAACTCGCCCTTGTCGTTGATCAACGCACTGTTATTCCAACGCGCCACCGGCTGGTGTTCGGTGACGGTAATCTGTAATTGATTCGGCCATTCGCGGCGTACCGACGCCGCCGCTACCCAGGGAAGAGATTCCACAGTTTGTTTGAGTCCACTTAAATCAGCGCTGAAAAAATTGCTGTCCAAATACGGTTGAACCGCAGCATTTAGTTTTTCGCGATCCACCCAGTGAAGCTCGCCATACACTTGCATGGCTTCGATTTGCAAATAACTCGGCGCTAGCGGTTTACTGCGCAACGCCAGGCTCAGCATGACAATAGCAACCACTGCCAACACGCCCAATAACACACGTCTATTGGACATCGGAAGCACGATTTGCTCTTGTTGCATGATCGCGTTACTTGTCATTGCCAATCCTTAATTCTCACCTTGTATATAGTGAAATCCGTGTTTACTTTGCCTGGGCTAATTAGCCATGTTTTGTTACGCCACTGTTTGCTGCAATATACTCAGCACCAGTTCTTCAAAGGAAATACCCGCCACTTTAGCGGCCATAGGCACCAAACTATGGTCGGTCATACCCGGCACAGTATTGACCTCGATCAACCAGGGTTTGCCGCTTTGGTCCATAAAAAAATCCACCCGGCCCCAACCACTGGCACCCACTGCGCCAAACGCCTCTAGCGCCAAGCTCTGCAATTCCACTTCAACATCATCATCCAACCCGCAGGGACAGTGATATTGTGTAGTGTTGGCCTGATATTTGGCATCATAGTCGTATATCTCATGCGGCGTTTCCAAACGGATTAACGGCAAGGCCCGATCACCTAGAATCGACGCGGTGTATTCGGCGCCCTCTATCCAGGCTTCAGCGATTACTTCACGATCGTATTTTTCGGCGGCTTGCCACGCGGCTTGCAGTTGGTCTTTGCTGGTCACTTTGGTAATGCCGATGCTAGACCCTTCATGTGAAGGTTTTACGATCAATGGCAATCCGAGATCGTCGGCCACGCCATCTATATTTTTCGCACTTAATACGCGATAGGGTGGCGTAGGAAGACTCTGTGCTGACCACAATTGCTTGGTTTTAAGTTTGTTCATAGCGATAGCCGAGGCCATCACACCACTGCCGGTATACGGCAGGCCCAGAATTTCCAATGCCCCCTGCATGGTGCCATCCTCACCGCCGCGGCCATGTAACACAATAAAGACGCGATCGAAATTACCTTGCGCTAACACTTGCAACACATCCTTGCCCACGTCCACACCATGCGCATCCACGCCTTGCGACGTCAACGCCTTGAGCACGGCGTTGCCGCTGTTGAGTGACACCTGACGTTCGGCGGATAATCCGCCCATGAGCACTGCTACTTTGCCGAATCGGCTTACATCGATGGCCGCAGTCATTATTCCGGCTCCCCTACTATTCTTACTTCCCTCTCCAAGCGCACGCCGTGTTTCAATTCCACTTCGTGCGCCACTTGATTGATCAATGCCTCGATATCCGCTGCCTTCGCCGTACCGGTATTGACGATAAAATTGGCGTGTTTATCTGACACGCAAGCCCCACCGGTACACAAGCCTTTCAAGCCCGCGGCCTCAATCAAGCGGGCGGCATGATCGCCCGGTGGATTGCGAAACACGGACCCAGCATTAGGGATTTGAATGGGCTGCGTATTGCTGCGCTTGGTCAACAGTTCTTTGATGCGCGCCTGGGCCGCGGTGGTATCACCGGGCTTGAGCTCCAACTCAGCGGCGACAAACCATTCGCCCTCAGGTCCCCGTACACTGCGGTAACCCACTTGGTATTCTTCGGGCAGGCGTTCATAGCGCTGGCCATTGCGCTGCAAGGTTTCCACGGCACTGACAATCTCCCAGGTCTCGCCGCCGAACGCGCCGGCATTCATGGCCAAAGCACCGCCCATAGTCCCGGGAATTCCTGCCAGAAATTCCGCGCCGGTGAGTCCTTCGCGGGCGCAAAACCGGGCCACTTTGGCGCAGGATACGCCTGCTTCTGCACGCACTTTATTGCCTTGCAATCGCTGCAATCCGTTTAATACGCCACTGGTGGCGATCACTGTTCCGCGTATGCCTCCATCGCGCACCAGCAAATTACTGCCCAGCCCAATCCAGGTAAGGGGTTCATTGTCGGGCAATTGAGACAGCAAAGTGGCCAAATCCTCGATGTCCGCGGGTTGATAATAACAATCCGCTAAGCCGCCAACCCGCCAACTGGTGTGTTTGGACATGGGCTCGTGGAAAGTCATTTTTCCGCGCACTGGCTGTTGTGATTTTGCCGTCATCATGCAATCGCCTCCCTCAGCAGTTGCGGCAGCTTTGCCGCCGCTGCGCCAATACTGCCTGCACCGCAGGTCAGCAACACATCGTTATCCTGCAACAAATCCGTTAGTGTTTTTGCCAACTCATCTACGGTCTCGACAAATATCGGATCCACATGGCCACGGGCACGAATGGCCCGGCAGAGTGCCCTGCCATCGGCACCGGTAATGGGCGCCTCGCCGGCTGGGTACACCTCCGTTACCAGCAACACATCCGTTTTGGATAACACGCGCGTAAAATCCTCGAACAAATCCCGGGTCCGGCTGTAGCGGTGCGGCTGAAATATCAGTACCAAGCGACGCTGTGGAAACGCTTCCCTGGCCGCATCGATTGTCGCGGCAATTTCCCGTGGGTGGTGCCCGTAATCATCGACCATAGTTACGCTACCGCCGGATATTCCCACATCCCCATATAATTGAAAACGCCGGCCTATCCCTTGAAACTGAGATAGCGCGCTAGCGATGGCCTTATCTCCGACCGCCAATTCCTGGGCAACAGCAATAGCCGCCAATGCATTAAGTACGTTATGTTTTCCAGGTAAATTGAGCGTTACTGCCATGGCCTGCGACTCACCGGCACGTTTGACATTAAAATGACATTTAGTATTTTCATAATGAAGATCCGCGGCCTGAACATCCGCGTCTTCCGCAAATCCGTAAGTCAAAAACGGCTTACTGATTTGCGGCAACATCTCGCGAACCACTGGATCGTCGATACACACCACCGCCAATCCATAAAAAGGCAGGTGATGTAGAAACTCCAAAAAAGCCTGCCGTAACTGATTAAAGTCACCGCCATACGTGTCCATGTGGTCGGCATCGATATTGGTTACCACAGCGATCATGGGCTGCAAATACAAAAACGAAGCATCGCTTTCATCGGCTTCTGCCACGATAAACTGCCCTTCCCCTAAGCGCGCATGCGCGCCGGCACTATTCAACCGGCCACCAATTACAAACGTAGGGTCCATTTCACCTTCGGCCAGCAAACTGGCGATTAAACTGGTGGTCGTCGTTTTACCGTGTGTACCCGCGACAGCTATTCCAAACCGAAACCGCATAAGTTCGGCCAGCATTTCCGCTCTTCTAACGATGGGAATACGCTGCGCGAGAGCAGCTTGAGTTTCCGGGTTTTCTTCTGAAATAGCGGTGGAAACGACCACAACGTCACTGTTTGCGATGTTCTCTGCAA
>JAJDNG010000266.1 GCA_022340845.1 Gammaproteobacteria bacterium
TCCTATGGGTGAGCAAGCGGTACAGGTTGACGAGCAAGGCCAGGCGTTGGAGCACCTTGCCGTGCAAGAGAACGACTCCGGTGTAATTTTTGTAGCTAAAACCGCCGATGAGCGTTTTTTGCTCACTTATTTCAGTAAAGAACAGTCGTTTCTGGATGACGAAATCAGTTTTGAACGCTCCCAAACGCAATTGCCGTTTCAACTGACTGATATTCACAGCCTGCTGATCGATAAAGAGCAGCGCAATTTGTACATCGCGAGCAATGATGGCCAGTTGGCACACTTTGATATCAGCGATAAAAACGCCCCCCAGTTAATCCAGCAAATTAACGTCATTCAATCCGGTGCACGGTTAACGAAATTACAGTTTCTCACCGGTAATCTGTCTCTGCTAGTGAGTGATTCCAGCGGCCGGTTATCACAATGGACCACGGTGCGCGATGATAACAACAAGCCCATCTTGACCCAGATTCGTCATTTCGATACGGACCTGGACTCAATCCATAACATTGCCGCTGAGCAAAATAGAAAAGGATTCCTGGTTGCTGATAGTACGGGAAAGATCGGTTTATTTCACAGTACCTCGCATAGAAAATTGCTCGAGAAAAAAATCACCGACACCCAACCGGTAGCCGTGGCGTTATCGCCGCGGGCCGATGCGGCAATAGTCGAAGACCAATCGCAGCAAATGTTTTTTTTGCATATTGATAACCAACATCCGGAAATTTCCTGGAGCGCATTATGGGGCAAAGTCTGGTACGAAAGTTACAAAGAGCCGGCTTACATCTGGCAATCCTCTGCCGCCAATAACGACTTCGAACCCAAATTCAGTTTAACGCCGCTGGTATTCGGTACCTTAAAGGCGGCGTTTTACGCCATGATATTTGCTATCCCGTTGGCGATTATGGGCGCTATATATACGGCGTATTTTATGGCGCCGAGAATGCGCAGCCTGGTGAAACCCAGCATAGAAATTATGGAAGCGTTGCCGACGGTTATATTGGGATTTTTAGCGGGTTTATGGCTGGCGCCTTTGGTGGAACGAAACTTACCGGGCGTGTTTACCTTGCTGCTGGTTTTGCCTCTGGGTGTTTTGGTATTTGCGTTCATTTGGAATCATCTGCCGGAAGCGATCAAACACAAAGTCCCCGATGGTTGGGCGGCCGCGCTGCTCATTCCCGTTATCCTCATTCTTGGTTCGATTAGTTTTGCTTTAAGTCATCCTATAGAAGCGTGGTGGTTTGATGGCGATATGCGGCTTTGGTTAACGAACCGAATGGGTGTCGATTTCGACCAGCGCAACTCCATTATCGTGGGCTTGGCGATGGGCTTTGCCGTCATCCCCACCATTTTCTCCATTGCCGAAGACGCCATATTCAGCGTGCCCAAGCATCTTACTTTTGGTTCACTGGCCTTGGGCGCCACGCCGTGGCAGACCATGGTTCGGGTGGTGTTGTTGACGGCGAGCCCCGGCATATTCTCTGCGGTCATGATAGGCTTTGGCCGCGCGGTGGGTGAGACCATGATCGTGTTGATGGCCACGGGCAACACACCCATCATGGATTGGAGTATATTCCAAGGCATGCGCACATTGTCGGCGAACATTGCCGTGGAGATGCCTGAAAGCGAAGTAAACAGTACCCATTACCGGGTATTGTTTCTGGCGGCCCTGGTTTTGTTTATGTTTACCTTTGTGTTTAACACGGTCGCGGAAATAGTGCGACAACGTTTACGTCAACGGTATAGCTCATTGTGATAACTCTAATATATTAAATCGGATATGCTAAATTTATCATGGTAAAAAAGTGGTTTGAATCCGGATCGCCATGGGTATGGCTCAATGCGGGTGCGGTAAGTACCAGCATTATCTTGGTATTTGGTTTACTGCTGTTGATTGCTTTAAGAGGCTTGGGCCATTTTTGGCCCAGTCCAGTTTATGAGTTCGATGTCGTCGATAAAAAAGGAGAAAAGACGACACTGATCGGTGAAATCGCAGACACTGAAGAGGTGACCGCAAAACGTCTGCGCGAAGCGGGTATTCAACTCGAGGGTGAGCAAGATATCTACATACGTTATCTGATAAAAACCGGTAATCGGGACGTCACCGGATTGGATTTTACTCGCCTTCTGGCCCCCAGCATTGTTGAACGGAAAACCCCGCTGCAGGTGATTGTCATAGAAAGACGTGAATGGGGAAATTTTTACGGCTATGCCACCGCGATAATGGAAAACGGCGAGGTTGTCGTTACGGGTGACACGGTAAAACAAGAATTAGCCGATCGATTGAGCCGCGCTCTAAACATATTCGATGAAATCCGATATATCGAGCAATCACAAATCGGTGCGATTAACTACTCTATGGAACGGTTACGCTTAAATCAGCGCCAACTGGAACTCGACGATAATCTTACCGAGCAAGCGCTTGATAAACTGGAGGCGGAAAAAGCCCAGCTACAAACTCAATACAATAGTTATCAGCAGCGATTAAAAGAACTCTATAACGATATCAATCGAGACAGCCTCAGCGCCCAAGTAGCCAGTGGAAAATCCATTGATATTCCCCTGGCTAAAATTGTGCGCGTCTACGAGCCTAATACGATGTCGTTGTTGGATAAAATCGGTTTTTATGTGGCCAAGTTTTGGGAGTTTCTCAGCGACGATCCCCGCGAAGCCAACACCGAAGGCGGTATTTTCCCCGCCATCTTCGGTACGGTGTTAATGGTAATTATCATGGCCATTATTGTGACACCGTTCGGCGTAGTGGCTGCCGTGTATCTGCGTGAGTACGCCAAACAAGGGGTCGTCACCCGCATTATTCGTATCGCGGTGAACAATTTGGCCGGCGTGCCATCCATCGTATACGGGGTGTTTGGCTTGGGTTTCTTCGTGTATTTTTTAGGCGGCAATATCGATCAATTGTTTTTTCCCGAAGCACTGCCAGCGCCCACTTTTGGCTCGCCCGGCATCCTGTGGGCATCATTGACGTTGGCGCTGCTGACCCTGCCGGTGGTGATCGTCGCCACAGAAGAAGGATTGTCTCGCATTCCCAAATCCATCCGTGAAGGCAGTTTGGCATTGGGGGCCACCAAAGCGGAAACCCTGTGGCGCACCGTGTTGCCCATGGCAAGCCCCGCCATGATGACAGGCCTGATACTGGCGGTGGCCCGCGCCGCCGGCGAAGTGGCGCCCTTAATGTTGGTGGGGGTCGTCAAACTGGCGCCTTCGCTGCCGCTGGATAGCAACGCTCCTTTCCTGCATCTGGACCGCAAGTTTATGCACTTGGGGTTTCATATTTACGATGTGGGCTTTCAAAGTCCCAACGTGGAAGCCGCCAGGCCCCTGGTTTACGCCACCGCTTTGTTATTGGTCGCCGTCATCGTAGTATTGAACCTGGCGGCGGTTGCGGTGCGCAACCATTTGCGGGAAAAATATCGGGCGCTGGAAAATTAATATTTAAAATAGATCAGGCGAACACAGCGATGAATCAAAAAAATTCTGTACCCACACACGGCATCGACGTTAGCAGTCTAACCCGGTCCACGGAGCGCAAGGCGCTGGCAGACGAAGAAAAAATCTTTCAAGTGAAAGACTTGAATCTTTATTATGGTGAAAAACAAGCCCTGCACAACATCAATATGGCCATTCCCAAACAGCGGGTCACGGCGTATATCGGACCCAGCGGTTGCGGCAAGTCCACCTTACTGCGTTGTTTGAACCGCATGAACGATTTGGTCGACAACGTTCGGATCGACGGCGAGATACAGTTAGACGGTAATAATATTTATGAGAAGTCCGTCAATGCAGCCGAATTAAGACGCCGGGTGGGCATGGTGTTTCAAAAGCCCAATCCGTTTCCAAAATCGATTTATGAAAATGTAGCCTATGGGCTGCGTATTCAAGGCGTCAATGACCGTCGGACATTAGACGAAGTGGTGGAAAGTGCTTTAAAAGGGGCCGCCTTATGGGACGAAGTGAAAGACCGGTTGAATGATAATGCCTTAGGCTTGTCTGGCGGACAACAGCAGCGATTAGTGATTGCGCGGGCTATCGCCATCGAACCCGAAGTCTTGCTCCTGGATGAGCCGGCCTCGGCACTGGACCCGATCTCCACCCTTAAAATCGAAGAACTCATTTATGAATTAAAAAGTAAATATACTATAGTTATAGTAACGCACAATATGCAGCAGGCGGCGCGGGTGTCTGATTACACCGCGTTTATGTACATCGGTGAACTCATCGAATTTGAAGACACCAACACGATTTTCACCAATCCCAGGCAGCAGAAAACCGAGGACTATATCACCGGACGTTATGGTTAATTCATTCATTTATAAAGTTGGATCCCTCAATGGATAAAAAACGCTTAAGTCATCACATCTCCCGCCAATTCAATGTGGAACTGGAGGATTTACGCACCAAAGTACTGGCCATGGGCGGTTTTGTAGAACAGCAAATAGAAAACGCCATAAAAGCTTTGGCCGAAAACGACATAGAAATTGCTGAAAACGTCATTACGCAAGACTACCAAGTCAATGCGTTAGAGGTGGCGATAGACGAAGAATGTCTGCAAGTGCTGGCGAGACGCCAGCCCGCGGCCTCAGACCTGCGCTTAGTCGTGGCGGTCATCAAAACCATTACCGATCTGGAGCGCATCGGCGACCAAGCCGAACGCGTTGGCCGAATGGCCATACATTTATCGGAAGTGGAACGGCCCAAAAGCCAATACTCAGAACTCAAACATCTGGGTGATCAAGTGCGCGAGATGCTGCGCGGCGCATTGGATGCGTTTGCCCGCATGGACGCCGAAGCCGCATTGGACGTGGCGCGTCAAGACTTGACAGTGGATAGAGAATACGAAGGTATTATGCGTCAAATGATCACCCACATGATGGAAGACCCCCGCAATGTCAAACGCACTCTGGATGTTATGTGGTCCGCCCGCGCTTTGGAGCGTATCGGAGACCACGCCCGCAACATCTGCGAATACGTCATCTATTTTGTCAAAGGCAAAGACGTGCGCCACACCAGTCTGGAACAAATGGAAGATGAAATCCGCAAGTAGTCACTGGCGGAGGATTTCAAGCAATCATTTCCTCGCCGAATAAAACGGCG
>JAJDNG010000276.1 GCA_022340845.1 Gammaproteobacteria bacterium
CCTAATAGGAAAGCTCGTTGTCCTGCTAAATGACACTTTAAAGAAAACTAATTGAATGGTTCCATGACTGCTTCCAGTATTTTTGAGAAATATGCAATAAAAGACTGGATTCCCGCAATACACCCATAACCTGACCTCCAAATAGATAAGGTTGGGCTTCATTTTTTTCTCTTATCTATCAAGCCATAAGTTATTTGGCAGGTTTCGCAAACATGATTGTCCTCTTGTACGAACTTTTTTCCTTTCACATCTACCCCTTAATAGCAGTACGACGTTTTCGTTCAGCTAATTTATGACCAGATTATCGGCAACTTCGAATTAGGTGCCAAGACTTTCTTCGCTAAATTCCCTTTACATTATCCCCTATCTGTCATTTTTCTCTTATGCATCAAAAACCATGCTCGGCTATGGTCGAGCCCAATCGTTTTTCCTGCCAAATATAATTCTGATCAAACCAACTTGTATAAATAACAACCATATTGGGCAAATTTAAATCAAATCTGTTGAGCTAATTTCAATAAACGGGATTATTTTCCCGTTTTTATTGACGTCTTCCATTATGCGAACTACTATTCAAATTAAGGGGATTAGCCATCGAAAGCGGTTACACATCAGTTGCCCGTTATCGAGCAAAATAAAAAGGGGCGGGAATCACTGATGAGTAATCCAGCAGCCTCCACAATAAGATGTTCGGTTGAGTGAAATTCCCCGATGAGGTGTTTGGATAAGCCTTGATTGTCGAAAAATGTTTTAACCATTTGCAGCCCTGCAGGTGATTGAGTGGAGAATGCTCAATCAGGGCGTAAAAGCATAAAAAGAATTCAATATCATTGGCTCAATAGCATGGAGAGGGGTAACCAAAATGAAGAAAAAAATTATGTCCTTTAGCTTTATCATGGGATTGTTCTGCTTCATCAGTACTACGCCTGCGTTGGCAATTTCCATAGATTTTAATCCTACTAACTCGAGCGTTTTTGTGGGTGACGCTTTTGATGTCGACGTCGTCGTGTCGGGACTGGAAACAGGCGGGATCGATGAAATCGTATCGGCTTACGATCTTTTCATCGGTTATGACAGCGCCATAGTGGCGGCAACAGCGGTTAGCTTTGGTGCCTATTTGGATGATGTGTTATTTCCCGGCTTCACTTTGCAAGCAGAGGATCTACAAACCGCGGGACAAATTAACATCGCGGAAACATCACTGCTGACGGATGAGGATTTATTGGCCCTGCAGCAACCGGACTCCTTTACCTTGGCGACTTTATCTTTTACCGCGTTGAGTGCCGGCATCAGCGATTTATTATTTGATCTCCATCCCCTGTTGGGAATCAACAACGACGTAAAGGGAAGAAACGGCGCGTTAATTCCCGTTGCCATGGGTACCGGCACGATAAGCGTTGCAAGCAAACCCATATCGGTACCCGAACCCGGCACTCTGGCGTTATTGCTGGCGGGTTTGCTTATATTTAGCGTTTCCTCGCGATCTATTTCGTTTAAATCATAGCGGTATTTTTAAGTAGCGCGCCACCCCAGGTGGTGCGTGACGGCTGCTTGCGCCCTGAATATTTGAATTGTAGCGGTTTGGATGCATTTCCGCGCAAGCGTAAACATTACTACATCGAATTGTTGGAGAAACATAATGGTAAACCGGATACTACATACCACACATGCGCTGATAGTCCTTTGGGGACTATGGGCTACCCAAGGATTTGCGGCACAGATTTGTGATGTTGATAACGACATTGATATTGACCGCAATGACATAATTCTGATTTTTGCAGCGCGCAACGACCCAGCTACCGGGCCTGATGATCCCAGGGATGCCGACGGCGATGGCAATATCACAGTAAACGATGCACGCCAATGTGTTTTGCAATGCACGTTGTCACGCTGCGCCATTGTCGATCCCAACGACAAAGACAACGATTTGGATGGTTATACCGAGAACCAGGGTGACTGCGATGATGCTAACGCGGCCATCAATCCGGGCGCGGAAGATATACCCGGCAACGGTATCGATGAGAACTGCGATGGCCAGGATGCAACAGATCCATTGGATATCGATAATGATCAGGACGGATATACTGAAAATCAGGGAGATTGCAACGACAACGACGCGGCGATCAATCCAGGGGCGATAGACATCCCTGGTAACGGCATAGACGAAAACTGTGATGGTGTCGATGCAGAACCTGCCGATGTGCCGGCCATTTCCGTGTTCCCCAATCCAATAGACTTCGGCGAGGTGTTGGTCAATAACTCCAGCACGGTAGAACTGACTATAGAAAATACCGGCAGTGCGGACTTGGTCATCAACAGTATCACCGATGGCGCGCCCTTCATTGTCCAGCTGCCCTTACCCGACCCCATTGCGCCCGGTGAAACCGCCACAGTTGTGGTCGTGTTTAGCCCAACTGCAGTCGGCGACTTTACCGGCACGTTAACCATAGACAGTAACGCCGATAATCAAAACCCCGTACTGGTCACTGTACTTGGCAGCGGTATTGAGCAGCCGCAAGAATTGGTGCCGGATATCAGTACCGTGCCAAGCATCGAGTTTGGCAGCACCGAAGAAGACGTCACCGTGGAAAAAACACTGAGCATCAATAACGTGGGCAGCACAAACTTGGTCATTAACGCAGTATCCACTGACAATAGCGCATTCAGCGTAAGCACCGTACCGGGGGACAATTTACCGTTAAGTATCGCGCCCGGGGAAGTATCCAATGTCATCCTCAGCTTTACGCCACCGGCAGGCAGCGCCGGCACCCACTTCTCCGGTTCACTGATCATCGAGAGCAACGACCCCGATGAGGGCCTACACTACGTACTACTGAGCGGTGACGCCATAGATCCGCAACCGCCGCTGCTCAACAATCCTATAGTGGGTGCACAAGTGGATGAGTTGATTACGTTGACCAATTGTTCCAACGTCACCGGCCATGTGGATTTCATTTCCACAAGCTCCAGTGCTGACAGCTTTGTGGTAACGCTCACCGATCAAGGCGGCCAGTCAGCAATCAGCGGCGTGTTCTCCGCTTCAGAAGGCGCAGGCGCGGTTAACTTCGCCGGAATTGATGCCTGCCCCCTGGCCGATGGCGTCATTGAAGTCAGCGTGGTGTTAACCCGTGACGGATCGCCATTGCCGCCGTTTATCGGCACGCCCGCGGCGAAAAACACCTCATCCCTGCACCCGCCGCTGCTGGATCCTTTACCGGCCATTACGTCCGCCGATGAGATCGAAGTGTGCGGCTCATCCCGGGAAAACACTACCGTGCGTATCGAAGGCGGTGCCATACCGGTGTCTATTTCATTGGATGCCAGCACCACACGATTCTGTGTGGATTTAACCTTACGTCAAAATACCCAGAACATTTTGATCGCATCGGCCATAGATGATATTGCCGCCGAACCCAAACCTATTGCGTATGCACAACCGGTTTCGGTCATTCATCTTGATCCATCCGAGTTGATTATTGCGGAAGTGTTCGCCCGCCCGTTAACAGAATTGGAAATTGCCGATCTTGTGGACCGGGGCGTGATCGATCTGGACGATCCGGCCAACTTTAATGTTTCCATGTTCACGGTAGTACTGACTATTGGCTCGTTTCCCGTGACCATCAGCCAACCGGTGGTGTATCCCAAATCCGGTGGCGTGGGCTACGGCGCGGGCGGCGGCTGGTTTCCCAGCTTCGGCGGAGGCTCCGGCGGTGGCGGCGGCGGCGCTACCGGCACCGGTTGTGTGACTTCCTGTGGGCAACTCATCGTGATCAACCCTCCTGGAACCGCGCAAGTCATTCCGGGTGTCATTATTATTGACGGTCGCATTAAAACGCTCAAAGAGTTTTTCCAAGTCACCTTGGCATTATTCAATACTTCCGACTCCTTTGTATTAAAAGACATGCAAGCGGACATCGTGTTGCCCGCGGGCTTGTCTCCGGTGCGAGCGGGGCCCGGCAGTGATGTATCCTCTATTAATACGGACGATGAAATAGATCATGTGAATATGGGCGATATCGGTCCCAACGCCACCGGCCTGGGCCAATTTATCGTGCGCGGCGATGCCATCGGTGAATATAATGTAAAAGTCCAGTTCGAAGGCTTTGTCAGCGAAGGCGGATTGCCTGAGCCGGTACCGGTCAGCGGCGCGGCCAGCACCAGCCTCACCGTGCAAGGCCCGCCTAAGCTTAGCGTGGTGGTGCGTCATCCCAGTGACCCCGATGGACCCGATGTCACTCTGAATGAAATTTACGATTTGATCGTGGAAATTACCAACGAATCCAGCCGCCCCGCCTTATACACCAGTTTGGAATTGTTTGTCGGTGGCAGCGCGCTATTGGTGGACAATTACGGCGTACCGTTACCCGATTCCAATTCCATAAGCACCATCGGAACCATACCGGCGGGCGCAACGGCACGCCTCGCTTACCGAGTACAATCGTTGGCGGAAGGTGAAATCATTGCCTGCCAAGCCATTGCTGCAGAAAACATCAGTTTGACCGTGGACACCGGCCCCGATGGCACAGGGTGTTTAATCAACAACATGTATCCCGCTGCGTTTGTACCATTGCCGGCCGACCTGCCACCGACGGTTATCGGTATCAATCCGCTGAACCATCAAGCCAACGTACCGGTCACCACATCCGTTGTGGCGGTGTTTACTCCACGGACCAGTTGCCTTTCCGCAGATACCTGGACCAACGTTATTGCTTCGCCCATAGGCGGCAATCCTGCCAACGGCCT
>JAJDNG010000231.1 GCA_022340845.1 Gammaproteobacteria bacterium
CGGAATTCGTGATATTCAGAATTGAACAAATCACTGCCTTCGGTGAAGGTGGAAGTTAACCGTAACCGGTATGAACGAATATCACTATAGCATGAGGAGAATGAATTATGGGCGTTGAACGCGAAAACAAAAATCCCTACAGTGCTTTTAATTTCATCGTCGAAATCGATGGCGAGGAAGTGGCCGCTTTCCAGGAAGTCTCCGGCCTGGACAGCGAAAACACACCCATCGAATACCGCGAAGGCTCAGATGCCATGAATACCGTGCGAAAGTTGCCGGGCAAGGAAACGTATCCCAATCTCACATTGAAGCGGGGTATGACCGGCAGTATGTATTTGTGGGAATGGCGCAAAGAGGTGCGTGACGGCACCGGCAGTTATCCACCGGTGCGCGACGTGGTGATTCAACTGCAGAGCGAAACCCATGAGAACGTCTATAAATGGAAACTGACCAACGCCTGGTGCAGCAAGCTCACCGGACCCACGCTCAATGCCACCGGTAACGACATCGCGGTGGAAACTATGGAGTTGGCCTACGACAGGATAGACAACGAATAAACCATGGCGTCTTTACCTACAGTACCCGGCGTCTACTTCGAGCCGCGGCCGCGAAAACCGGAAGTGCCGTTTGTGCGCACCGATGTTGTGGGCTTCATCGGTTTTGAGTCGCGTATTCGTAACGCCGCTGAAGCATCCAGGATTTTGAATCCCGCCGTTCCCCAGGGGCACCGGTTTTCAGTTGAAGTATCGGATTTTAACATCGATCTCGGTCAAAACCGTGCCAGGGTGCCTGCCTTAAGTAACCTGATCTTGTCCGAGCATGCGCTGAGCATCCCTGTTGCCAACAACCATAGCATCGTTTATAGCGTCAACGCCGTACAAACCGGATCCGGAGTCGCGCGGCTGGTGACCGTGTCCGGGACGGCGGCGGTTACAGGCAGGGAGCGCGCACCCCTGAATACGAATATCGCGCCCAAGATACCCGCCGTTGTGGATGGGTCCACACCATCGGCGTTGACCGGTGGCCCTCCGCCCACAGGGCATTCCTTTAAAGTGAATATACGGCCTTTTGATATTGCGTTAGGCGGCGTGCATCTGACGATAGCATCGGTAGTTGATTTTGTATTATCGGAAAATGCAATGGCCATTCCCATCGCCGACGGCGAGTCTATTGTCTACAGCGTCACGCTGGCGGAACTCAATGGTGCGGCGCGATTTCTGGCCGTTGCAGGTCGGGCGGCCGAGACAGGAAAAGAACTGCCTCCCCCTGACGCATTGTTGCGCGATACCGTTCTGGCCGCGTTGGGTAATCGCGCCTGGACACGCATTGCTAATGTACGCATAAGCCGGACCGGAAATGCTATTCAATTGATCGTGGACGATTACGCGTGGGCTCGTTTGGCAGACGTTCATGTTAAACGCCAGGGCGCCGCAATCAATCTGTTGGTGGTTTCCTCACTACCTCCAGCACAGCTGGAAGACTGGAATGACTACCTGTATTCCTTTGGTAATCCGGCGCTGGACGGTACCTACCTCGCCAGAGCCGTGCGGGCCTATTTTGCCAACGGCGGTCGACGTTGTTATGTGACTACCGTGAAACGACCTGATTTCGAAGATTCTGCCGGTCTTAAACAAGCCCTGGAAGATATGATAGGAATGAAAGGCGATAATTTAGCAACGGCCACCGGTTTGGAACGGTTGCTATTGATCCATGATGTCAGCATTGTGGATGTGCCCGATTTGTACGCCTTACGAGACGCGCCGGTAAACAAGTCTTTTGAGTTGCCGGGTACCACCGAACAGGCCTGCTTCGAAGATTGCTCGACATTCACCGCCGTAGCATTAACGGGAGAGGCGTTGCTTGCCACTCGCAGGCGCGAGCCTTTGTACACCGACGCCCAGGTGCTGGCCGCCCATTTACAAATGCTGACCAGGGTCGTGGACGAATGCTGGCGGGTACTCTTATTGTTTACCGTACCGGTGGAATTAAATCCGAACACCGGCCGATTTGAAGGCCCGGGCAAGGAAAAAGCCAAACAATGGCAACAGGACTTGAACGCCCTTGGCGAGGAACCACACAAAATGTCTTGTGCGGCGCTGTATTTTCCCTGGGTTCTGGTGCAAGAACAAGTGGACGAACCGGTGTATGACATGCCGCCCACGCCGCTGGTGGCCGGCGTCATCGCGCGACGTGATCTGGACCGGGGCGCGTATATTTCGCCCGCCAATGAAACTTTGCGCGGTGCGGTAGGTACAACCCATCCCATCAGCGACGACATCAATAGCGAACTTTATGAGCCGCCAACCAATATCAATGTGTTGCGCTCGTTTCCAGGCTATGGCGTACAGCTTTGGGGGGCACGCACTTTGTCCAGCGACGTCTGGCTACGCTACGTAGCGGTACGCCGCGGCTTGTCGGCCATCGAACGCCGCGCCCTGGATGCATTGCAGCCCTTGGTGTTTGAACCACATAACGCTACGCTGTGGCTGCAGATTACGCAAATGATATTGAGCATATTACTGCCAATTTTTGAATCCGGCGCATTGCGGGGCAATAGGCCGGATGAGGCGTTCTATATACGCTGCGATTCCAGCGTGAACCCTCCGGAGCAAATGGAAAACGGAATACTGGTGTGTGAGGTTGGTGTCGCCATTGCGGCACCGGCGGAGTTTATCGTGTTTCGTCTGGGACGGCGCGAAGGCGCTATAGAAGTGATGGAGTAAAACTATGCCGCTATTAAACCCGGTACCCGCGTTTAACTTTACGGTGTTTATGTTCGACGCCAAGGAAAACCTGTTTCCGCAAACCGGCGCGGAATGGGGCATGGCCTTGGGCAGCCTGGCCATTGGCGTTGGAAAAACTCTATTATACGGCAGTTTCAGCGAAGTCACTGGCCTCAATGCCGAACTCGAAATCGAAGAGTATCACGAAGGAGGCAACAACATTGCGCCTTTGCAACTCATGAAATGGGGACGCTATCCCAATGTGGTCTTAAAGCGCGGCGTGACTCCCAATACAGATATATGGGACTGGAGTTATCAGGTGTTGTACGGCAGCAAAGCGCCCATTCGCAAAAACGGTTTTATTTTGTTAAACGACCGAGGAGGCGGGATTTTAGGCGCAGCGGATAAAAGCACCGGTTTTAACCTCCCGGGACTGGACTTGACGCCCATTGCTTTATGGTATTTCAGAAACGGATTGCCGGAGAAACTGCAAGGTCCCAGCTTAAACGCCGCCGGAAACGATATCGCCATCGAGTCGCTGGAAATTTCCCATGAAGGCTTGGTGCGCATCGGCCCGGCTATGATCCCTGGCATAGGCGAAACATTGACGCAACTGGGAATATAAAAAGGACTGTCGAGAATGGGACTTGAAAAAGCGTATTTGGTCAACACCTCGGTTTCACCGGAACAGAAAACCAAGGTGTTATTCAATCCGACCGAGTACAGCATAGACCGCGGTGCTACGTACGCTGAGCAACAAGTGCCCGGGCGGGAGTTGCCGATTTTGCAGTATGTGCGCGGCAATGTGCAAACCTTAACGGTCGAGTTAATGCTGGACGGCACCAAAAAGCGCGAACCCATCGAAAGCGATCTGGAAAAAATTCGGCTGTTTACCCGCATTGACGAACACATGCACGCGCCACCGGTATGCCGGTTTGAATGGGGTGGAAGCTCCGAAAATCCCGCCTCGGCAAACCAGCCTTCCAGTGCCGGGCGTACCACACCCAGTACGTTTTTTACCGGAGTGGTCAGTTCGTTAAAAGAACGGTTCACCTTATTCGATGAACAGGGAAGGATACTGCGTGCCCGCTTAACCTTAACCTTGAAATCCTATTCCGCTGCCGAGGTGCAAAACCGCGAATCGCCGCTCTCCAGTCCGGACCGTACCCGCATCCGGGTGTTTCGTGAAGGGGAAACCTTGGCGCAACTGGCCAACGAAGCCTACGGCGATCCGCGACTGTGGCGGATCATCGCTAAAGTGAATGATATAGAAAGGCCCCGGTTTATAACGCCGGGCACGCCGCTGCGTATTCCGTCCATCGGCGACAATGTATTTAACCAGGCCGCTAACGACACGGGTACATAATTATGCCTTTACAAATCGACAGGGTAAACACGCAAGTGGATGTACTGCCGTCCGGACAAGACGGCGACACGATGAACGCCTACACCAGTGTTACTGATACGGAATTGCTGGAGCGCTTGCGGCCACTGGTCATCGAAATCATGGAGGAGCAAATGGATCGTCTTCGCAGGGAGGCCGGTTAACCATGACGGGCATGCCGCAGACCACCCGTCCGGGAAGCCGGTTATTCGCGCCCGATTTGCGCATCGCCAAGTTGGGCGCACTTTCGCCCAGTGGCGAGCAAGGCGAGATACAGGAATTGCCCAGGGAGGATGTGGTGAGCGTGGAAATCACCCGGGTGAGCAGCGGTCCGTCGCACTACAGCATTACCTTGAATAACTGGGATAATGCTATTGCCGCTAGAAGGGACGCTCAGCAGCAGACATGGCCGCCTTTTAAATACAACAATTTCGATCATTTTGAATTCGGCATGCGTTTGCGCATCGATATGCGTTATTGGCCGGACGCCAGCCAGGAGGCTGCTCAGACGGTACAAGCTGCCCATGCCTGGGTGCCGCTGATCGCGGGGCCTATTACCGACATGCAGTTTACCTTTACCGCTACCGAAGGTGCGCGCCTGACTATCAAAGGTGAAGATGACTTGTTTCCTTTGAAAAACAACAGCGAGGAGAAAGTCACCTACCAGCGCAAAACCGAAAAATTCATTATCGAAGACATATTGCGCCGCGCCAGTTATCCATTGACGTTGCGCGAGCCGCAGATCCAGAGGCCGGGCTTCTTTGACAATCAATCCAATGGGATTACCGATAATATTCAGGACGGACAAAGTTATCTGGAGTATTTGCAGAAATTCGCCAAACGCTACGACTGCGAGATGTTCGTTGAGTTTAACGATCCCGCCAGCACCTCGCCCGCGGTGGGCTTTCACTTCGAACCAGCGCGTTCAAGGGTATCGCCCAATAACAATCTGCGTCATCTGTACGTGCTGGAACGCGGCAAGAATCTCATTGAATTCAAGCCCACGTTTAAAGTGCTGGATCAATACACCGAAGTCAAGGTGAAGGGCCGCCATAGAGTTCGTAGTCGTCCGCAACTGGTACAGCAACCGGCTTTGCCGGCCGTTTTGTCCGACGAACTGTATCACGATTCCGAGTTAGGTGACCGGGCGTTAACACCGGGGCCGGATGTGCGTACCCATTATTTGTCACGCTACTTTAATGCGCATTTGGCCAGGAACATCAATCAATTGCCCAATCAAACCAACATCGATGAAGAACGCGCCAGTGCCATGGCCGAAGCGGTGATGCGGCAGAAGTCGCGGGAGTTTTTGTCCATCACCGGAACCACCATAGGCATGCCTCATATGCGCCCCGGCGTTTATGTGGAGATACGCAAAATGCGCCAACCATTTGATGGATTTTATTACGTGGAAAAAACGGTAACGCGCTACGCGACCCGGGGGTTTACCACGCAATTCATCGCCAGGCGCCCGGGTATGCAACTGCCACCTTACAACTAGCGTACAACTAGCGAATGTGCTCAAGTAGATAGCTAACTAAGCAACCGGTAGAAAGGAGTAACAAATGGGATTGGAAAGCTTAATCGAACGGGAAATGCAATCGGATCGGGAACGCCGGGTATTCGGTCTAGCCACCGCCACGGTCAGCGCCATTAACGATGACGGCACTTATGAGCTGAACTATTTGTGCATGGGCGATGCCGACCCATCAGCGCCTGCCAGGGTGATGATGCCCATGGCGGGCAATAGCCGGGGCACGTATTTTATGCCGGAACCCGGTGATGAAGTGGTCGTGGGATTCGAGTTAGGCGATACCAGTTTACCGATTATACTGGGTGGCGTATGGAACGATAACGATCCGCCACCAAGCCAGGCCAATCCCTCCACGGATAACGATGTCAGAACCATTGTTTCGCGCAGTGGCCATGAAATCACTTTCGACGATTCCCCGGGAGCGGAAAAAATCCGCATTAAAACCCAGGGCGGTCATGAACTGGTGCTGGACGACAGCTTACCGGGTTCGGTGACCTTGGAGTCCGCCGGCGGGGCGGCGGTGGAAATGTCCGATGCCACCGGCACACTGACACTGCGTGCACCCACTACTATTAATCTGGAAAGCCCCAGCATTTCCATTACCGCCAATGCCAGTCTCAGCATCGATGCACCGGCCGGCATGCGCCTGACCACCACTGGCGTGGTGCAAACCAGCGCGGTGATTATCGATAACAAACCGTTTGGCCTTCATGTGCACCAACCTCCGGTGATTCCGCCGGCGGGCACTACAGGTCCGGTGGGACCCTAAGGACAGGATATGAGCCAACATCAGCCCAAAGCGTTTTTAGGACAAGGCTGGCCGTTTCCCCTCAAACCGGTGAACGGCCGTTTGCAGTACGTGAAATACGAGCAGGACATCGAGCAGGCCATACGGATTATTTTACTCACCGAACAAGGCGAACGCGCCATGTTGCCACAGTTCGGTGCCGGGGTTCGCGACTATGTGTTCGAGCCCAATCCCCCCGCAACGCATCGTGCCATAGAAGAAAAAATCCGCCATGCCCTGGTGGACTGGGAGCCACGCATTAATCTGGAGCGGGTGGAAGCGGTCGCGGATGACAACAATCCTAATTTACTGCTGATCCACATCGACTACCTGGTACGCGCCACCAATACATTTTATAACCGCGTGTATCCATTTTATTTGTTCGAAGGAGGAGCGTAGTCCATGCCTATCGAATCCCCGCAACTGGATGACCTTCGCTATGAACGCGTGGAGGAAGAACTGCGGTTGCGCATTCCCGTGCATACCGATGAATGGACGGACCACAATGACAGCGATCCCGGCATCACGCTGATCCAGCTGTTTGCGTATCTCACCGAACTGACCGGTTACCGCCTTAACCAAATCCCGGAAAAAAACCATATCGAACTGTTGAAACTGCTGGGTGTGCGCTTGAATCCTGCGCAAGCGGCTTCCACTCAGCTGGCGTTTTTGCTGGCCGATCCTAAAACCATCAGCAGTTTTACCTTGAGTAAAGGCGGGCGGGTTACCGCTACGGTCGGCGACCCACCACCGACGTTTGAGACCGATGCCGATTTCGATATCGTGCCCGCCGAACCGGTGGTATTGATCACCACTGAAAGTGAAAAACTGTGGGATGTGGGGCAACTGGTCGCCGGAGAATCTCCACCGGCGGATCCCAACAACAACCGTTTTCTCACCGTTGCCTGGGACGGCAAAAAGCCCAAGCTCAAAGACATGCCGTTGGGTCCGGTGGCGCTGTTTCCTAACGAAGATCAAACAAGGCTCTGGATAGGCATCAACTTGAACGCCGGTCTCAATGCCGGTTTTCTCGGTGCCCGCGTGGGTTTAGCCATTCAATTGGATGACGACGAGCAACCGGACCTGGCCGCGCCCCAGCAATGCGAACCCATGCGCTGGGTGGGCGAAAGC
>JAJDNG010000287.1 GCA_022340845.1 Gammaproteobacteria bacterium
ACGCTGTTTGATGCGCCGCTCTAACGGGCGTACCACGTCTCGGTCGGCGCCGGGAATGAGGCCGGGCGAGAGTTCAACAACGGTCACGTTGGAGCCCAGTGCATCATAAACCGTCGCCATCTCCAGGCCGATAATGCCACCACCCACCACCAGTAAACGCTCGGGCACTTCCTCGATTTCCAATGCATCGGTGGAATCCATCACTCGAGGGTCATCCCAGGGAATGAAAGGCAGCTTGGTTACCCGCGAGCCCGCAGCGATGATGCAATGTTCAAATCCGACGATGGTTTTGTCACCTTTTTTATCGCCACTGCTTGCTTCCACTTCGATGGTATGCGCCGAGGTGAATTTGCCATAGCCATGTACGATGTTTACTTTACGTTGTTTGGCTAACTGTTTAAGACCACCGGTGAGTTTGCCGACCACATTGTTTTTGTGCCCACGCAGCTTGTTCAGGTCAATGTCGGGTTTGTTAAAACTCACGCCAATGTCATGAAACTCGGCAGCTTCAGTAATCACTTGCGCCGTATGCAAAAGTGCCTTGGAGGGAATACAACCGACATTTAAACATACCCCGCCGATGCTGTCGTAACGTTCGATGAGCACTACTTGCTTGCCTAAATCCGCGGCGCGAAACGCGGCGGTGTAACCGCCGGGGCCGGAACCCAATACCACCACTTCGGCTTGTATATCGACTTTGCCTTCGAAGCTGGCGGCTATAGGAGCTGGCGTGGGTGCCGCTTTGGGTGCTGGTTCGGTAGCTGATGTAGCCGATGGTTCTTCTGCTGCTGTTTTAGTCTCAGTTGTTTTGCCACTTGCTTCAAGTGTTATGATGGGTGTGCCTTGCGAGACCTTGTCACCAATGTTAACTAACACTTCTTTGACTGTACCTGCCTGCGGCGCGGGGATTTCCATGCTGGCTTTGTCCGACTCCACGGAAATCAGCGAGTCTTCCTCTTTAATACTATCGCCGGGTTTAACCAATATTTCGATCACTTCAACGTCTTCGAAATCGCCGATATCCGGTATTTTGATTTCTACCAATTGACTCATGCAATATTCCCCCGGACTACAGCAATAAGCGGCGCGTATCGGACAACACGCGGCTTAAAAAGGTCGTGAAACGAGCGCCATCGGCACCGTCAACCACACGATGATCATACGACAAGGACAACGGCAATATCAGGCGCGGCTCGAAGGATTCGCCGTTCCACACCGGTTGCATCTTGGCGCGGGAAACGCCGAGGATCGCCACTTCGGGCGCATTGACGATAGGCGTGAACTTGGTGCCGCCAATACCACCCAGGCTGGAAATGGTAAAGCAACCGCCTTGCATGTCGGAAGGCTTTAGTTTTTTATCCCGTGCTTTAACGCTGATTTCGCCCAACTCGCTGGCCAACTCCACCAGGGTTTTGCGGTCCACATCACGCACCACCGGAACTACCAGCCCATCGGGCGTATCCACAGCAATGCCGATGTGGAAATACTTTTTGAAGATCAGGTTTTCACCACTGGCGTCAAGCGATGCGTTGAATCGTGGATATTCCTTGAGTGCCGACACGACCGCTTTCATTAAGAACACCAGAATAGTGATCTTAATACCTTTATCCTTATATTCAGCCACCATGGATTTGCGGAATTCTTCAAGATGTGTGACGTCGGCCTCGTCAAACTGGGTGACATGGGGCACGGTAACCCAATTGCGGTGCAGGTTTTGTCCCGTGAGTTTATTAATCTTGGTGAGCGCTTTGGTCTCGATGTCACCCCATTGGCTGAAATCAATCTCCGGCATGGGAGCAACCCCTAGCCCGGCGCCGCCAGCCCCTTGCGCCAACGCCCGCTTGATAAAGTTCTGCACGTCTTCGCGGGTGATACGTTTTTTACGCCCGGTACCTTCCACTTGTGCCAAATCCACACCCAGCTCGCGCGCAAATTTGCGTACCGAAGGGGTTGCATAGGCTTTGGCAAACGCCACCTCATCGATCTTGGCAGTGGGTGATGCTTTTACCGGTGTTGGTGAAGGCGCGGCTTTAACGGGAGTGGGTGCAGCCGTTGTTGCCGGCGCAAGTGTCGGTTGCGGTGTTGCTGTTGTTGCCACCGGTGCAGGTTCAGCACTTGGTTCTTCGACGGGTGCCGCCACTGCCGAATCATTACTGGCGGGCTCCAGCAATAAAATCAAACTGCCCTGGGAAACCGTGTCACCCAATTTCACTTTGAGTTCTTTTACCACACCCGCTTCCGGTGCAGGGATCTCCATAGTGGCTTTGTCCGATTCCACCGAAATCAGCGAGTCTTCCACGTTAATAGAGTCGCCTGCTTTCACCAAAAGCTCGACCACTTCTACGTTTTCAAAATCCCCGATGTCGGGTATAAAAATTTCTTTTACCATTTTACGTCGTCTCCCCCGCTCATGCGTACAGCGGGTTTGGTTTTTCTGGATCAATACCATACTTCGCGATCGCTTCCGTCACTTTGGTCGCGGGCAGTGCCTCTTCATCCGCCAGGGCTTTAAGCGCCGCGACGACCACGTGATAACTATTGACTTCAAAGTGCTTGCGCAGTTGCGCGCGGGTATCGCTGCGGCCGAAACCATCAGTACCCAGCACCTCGAAACGTTGGGGCACCCATTTGCGAATTTGATCAGCGTAGGATTGCACATAGTCGGTGGCCGCAATCACGGGGCCTTGTAGTCCTTCCAAGCATTGCGCAACATACGCTACCTTAGGTTTGTCGCCAGGATGCAGGCGGTTCCAACGATCGCAATCACGGGCGTCACGGGCTAATTCCGTAAAGCTGGTGGCGCTC
Source organism: Gammaproteobacteria bacterium (assembly GCA_022340845.1). GTDB lineage: Bacteria > Pseudomonadota > Gammaproteobacteria > SZUA-152 > SZUA-152 > JAJDNG01. Next base: position 2,806 of record JAJDNG010000287.1, read on the forward strand.
CAGATATCAGCATCCACACCCCAATCTTCGCTCAACAAATCGGCGGCCGCAATCACTTCGCGTAAAATGGAGCCTGAACCCATGAGTTGTACTTTTTTCTTTTTCTTGCCGCCGCGGCGGAACAAGTACAAGCCTTTAACAATACCTTCTTCAGCGCCCTTTGGCATTGGCGGGTGTGCATAGTTTTCATTCATGGCGGTGATGTAATAGAAAACATCTTCCTGGTTAACGAACATGCGTCGCATACCGTCATGAATAATCACAGCCATCTCGTAACCAAAGGTGGGATCGTAGCTTACACAGTTTGGAATAGTGCTCGACAGGAGCAAGCTGTGGCCGTCTTGATGCTGCAACCCTTCACCGGCCAGAGTGGTGCGCCCTGCAGTACCGCCGATCATAAAACCGCGCGCTTGCATATCGCCGGCGGCCCAGGCCAGGTCGCCAATACGCTGGAAGCCGAACATGGAGTAATAAATATAGAAAGGCACCATGTTAATTCCGTGCGCGCTGTAGGCGGTGGCCGCTGCAATCCACGAACACATGGAACCCGCCTCAGTAATGCCTTCTTCCAGAATTTGACCCGTTTTGTCTTCTTTATAAAACATGATCTCATCTTTGTCTTGTGGGGTATACAGTTGCCCCACGGAAGAATAGATACCTAACTGACGGAACATACCTTCCATGCCAAAGGTGCGCGCCTCATCAGGCACGATGGGAACCACGTTTTTACCGATGCTTTTATCGCGGCATAAAATTGTTAACAGGCGCACAAATGCCATGGTGGTGGACATTTCACGCTCACCGCTGCCGCCCAACAATGGCTCGAATACTGACAGCTCGGGAATTTCTAATGGAGTCGCTAAATGCTTACGCACAGGCAGGTAACCACCTAACGCTTCGCGCCGGGTGCGCATGTATTTCATTTCTTCGCTGTCGTCGGCTGGTTTATAATAGTGACCCGCAGCGGCTTGTTCATCATCCAAGGGAATATTAAAGCGGTCGCGGAAGGCGATCATATCATCGGCCGCCAGTTTCTTTTGCGAATGGGTGCGCATTTGACCTTCACCCGCGGCACCCATGCCGTAACCTTTTACGGTTTGCGCCAGTATTACCGTGGGCTGACCGGTGTGATGTACCGCCGCGTGATAAGCGGCATACACTTTGTGGGGATCATGACCACCACGGTTTAAACGCCAAACGTCTTCGTCGGACATTTTCGCCACCATCGCTTTTAACTCGGGGTATTTGCCAAAAAAATGCTCTCGCACATAGGCACCGCCTTTGGATTTGTAATTCTGATAATCACCGTCGACACACTCCATCATGCGCTGTTGCAATAAGCCGTTTTTGTCCATGGCAAATAACGGATCCCAGTAACGGCCCCACATCACTTTTATGACATTCCAGCCCGCACCGCGGAAACTGGCTTCCAATTCTTGAACGATTTTGCCATTGCCGCGCACCGGGCCGTCCAAGCGCTGCAAGTTACAATTCACTACCCAAGTTAAGTTGTCTAATTTCTCGCGCCCGGCCAGTGAAATCGCACCCAAGGATTCCGGCTCGTCCGTTTCGCCATCGCCCACAAAAGACCAAACCTTTCGGTTTTTGGTGTCGGCTAGGCCGCGGTCCTGTAAATACTTTAAGAAGCGTGCTTGGTAAATAGACATGATAGGCCCTAGGCCCATGGATACCGTGGGGAACTGCCAAAAATCAGGCATTAAATGCGGATGAGGATAAGACGATAAACCATTACCATCCACTTCCTGACGGAAATTATCCAATTGCGCCTCGGTTAACCGTCCTTCAAGATAGGCGCGTGCGTAGGCACCGGGCGAGGCATGCCCCTGGAAATAAATTAAGTCGCCGCCGTGTTCATGGCTGGGTGCGTTCCAAAAGTGATTAAAGCCTACGTCATAAAGCGTGGCAGCAGAGGCAAAGGTGGCAATGTGTCCGCCCAGCTCAGCGCTTTTGCGGTTGGCTTTCACGACCATCGCCATGGCATTCCAACGGATATAAGCGCGAATGCGATTTTCAATCGCTGGGTCCCCTGGCAGGGGGGCCTCTAAGTGTGGTGGTATGGTGTTGACATAAGCCGTATTCGAAGAAAAGGCTAAATTACCACCTAAGCGCCGCGCCTTGTCGATTAATTGTTCGAGTAAAAAGTGCGCACGTTCGACACCTTCGTTCTCGATAACGGCTTCCAGGGCTTCGACCCACTCTTGGGTTTCTATGGCGTCGATATCTTGTAGTAGTGATTGCTGGGACATTGTTTCCAACCTCTAGAATTCGTTTGCCTACGACTACAAATCAAGCTTGTGGATTACATCAGGCCTGATCGTTCATAACTCAGTAGAAAAGGTTAGCCCGGTCAGGCAGTTAGCTTCAGCAAAGCGATTTTTTTCGTTTGTTGTTTGGTTTGTGTAATCGCCACCGGCGTGGGCACGGGCAAACGCTCGCATTCCCCCCCGAGGGGCATGAAAACGCGCTATGATCGTTGTTTTGGCTATACAGGTCAAGGTATTGTCACTGAAAAACTGCGGTTCACCCGTTATTTTTCTTTTGAATACAGCAGCTTAAATTTGAAAATGCAATACATCAACGCTTCGTTGAAACTTCGATACCGAAGTTGTCAGGAGAGAAATTGATATGTCAGAGGGGAAATAAAGCCTAGGCTAGTTAAACCTAGTGACCCGCCAATACGGCCTGCATACGTTCGACACAACCACGCAATTGCCGCGTGCTATCAGGCAGCTGATGATTAGAATCATCGCTGGTAAGGTGTTCACGCATCGCATGCGCCACAGCATTCGCCTCGGCGACGGTGGCGCTTATCTGTTGCCCCATCGTTTTAAAGGAATTCATAGTCCCGACCAGCGAGGAAAATGCAATGACAACGGATTCCATCAATTGGTCCGTGGACTCGGATTTTTCCATGGTCGCCTGGATGGCCACATTCACTTGTTCCACGTAGTTGATAATGTTGACCACGATGTTGTCAATGTCCGTAGTGTATTCCTGGGTTTTGTTGGCTAAGGCCCGTACTTCATCCGCCACAACGGCAAAACCTCGGCCTTGTTCACCGGCCCTGGCCGCTTCAATGGCCGCATTTAGCGCCAGCAGATTGGTCTGTTCAGCCACTCCCTTTATCACTGATACCACGCTGTTGATGGTGGCACTTTCCCGGCCCAATTGTTCCACCAGTTGTCCGGTATCGGTAATTGAAGCGGTTACCGTCATGACATTCCCCATAGCTTCACTCAGCACGACTTTGCCATCGTTGCCATTGGACTCGGAATCATCGGCCACCCGGATGGCTTCTTCCGCCACCGCTGCCATTTCCTGAAAGGATTGTTTGATTTGATCGCAGGCTGTGCCTTGGTCGGAGGTGTTACGTCCGCACTCGTCTAATCCCCTGACGAGTGCCTCGACACTGGCCACGATTTGGGTAAATTCACTCTGTATATGGTCGAATTGCCGGCACTGGCGTTGGGATTCGGTGATATACGCTTGTATAGCCTGAGAAAATTCCCATCCATGAGGCGACAATTCATCGGCGCTGAGTGAGGCGGATTGACTCGCCGTGTCGCCTGATGACGAATTCTGAAACCATTGGGCTATGCGCTGCAAATCCCGGCTTGGTTTGCTCAGCGATCTGGCGAACCACGCCAATCCCCCCCAGGCGAGCAACACAGCGACCGCGGTCATGACCAGCGCTTTGGCGTGCAACGTCTCCATTGCCACGAGCATGATGAACGGCGGTACACTCACCGCAACGATGGCTATCAACCAGGCAGACTTAGCATTTTCGGGATACATTGAATTTCCATGATTGTGAGGCTTACGTCGCTCCTACGAAGAACGTGCCAATTACTACAATTCCACGAGCGACGATTGATATTGGGCTGTTTTCAGTAGCGACCATGGGGGATATAAACTTTAAGCGGAAGTGAGGCTCACACCATAGCCGGCGAATTTGCGCATATTGATCACGCCGTTGTCGAATATGAGATATTGGCCTTTAATGCCCATTAGCTGTGCGCTAACCGTTGGATTTTTATCAAAATTCAGCGAGGCCACCTTAGCAGGATACTCGGTGACCGGATACTGAATATCGAGCGCAGCCGCATCATTGATCGGCACAAACGCGTCATCGCCGTGAGTGGATTTGAGTTGCGCAATCTCTTCGGCGCATTCCGCCAACAACGCAGCGCGGCGCTGCTCGAGATCCACGGCTGGGGACACCCCTTTCAACATCTTGCGCCAATCGGTTTTATCCGCCACATGATTTTTTAAAACCATTTCCATCAATCCGGACATATACCGGTTTTTTGCGCGATAAATGGGCAACGCCTGGGTCGCGCCCTGATCCATCCAGCGAGTGGGGATTTGTGACTGGCGGGTGATTCCCACTTTGACGCCGGAGGAGTTGGCCAAATACACAATATGATCTTGCATGCAGTGTGACAAACCCCATTGTTCGTCCCGGCAGGTGCCTTCGTGAAAATGGCACAGTTCCGGTTTGACAATGCACGTATCGCATTCGGCCAAAGAGCGCATGCAAGGAAAACAATAACCCTGGTTGAAACTTTTATTGGTTTTACGCCCGCAGGCGATGCAATGAATTTCGCCGGTATAGGCCAGAGTCACGGGTTTGCCGATGAGTTCATTCATGGCTATGCGATCGTCTCCCACGGGCAAGTGATAGATGACCGGTTCAGCCAACTCGGTTTGCATTTTGCGTAAATCGCCAGTTACTGTCATTTTCTGGGTTTCCTATAAATAATCTTTAAACCGTCAAGGCGTCAAAAACTCCATATCTTACAAAATTTGGCGCCGTGGCGGCCACCTATGCACGTTAGCCGAAATCGCCCCACTTCGCCTGCAGCGCTGAAATAAAAGCCAGCGCCGCGGTTTCAGTACGTAGCACCCGGGGCCCTAAGCGTACCGACACAAATCCTGCTTGTTCGACCTGCGCAATTTCCTGTTCGGCCAGGCCGCCTTCCGGACCGATCAATACGGTTATCGGTTGCTGCGAGTCCAGTTGGATTGAGCTAACCCCGCGCTCCACCCGGTGGTTCAATACGAAGCGGTTTTCCTGCTCCTGGGCGGACAACGAGTGCAGCCAATCCGCCAGTTTCAGCACATCCATTACTTGGGGCACAACATTGCGACCGCACTGCTCGCAGGCGCTTTGCACCACCGATTGCCAGTGGTGGCGGCGGCGCGCCTTACGCTCCGGGTTCAGATTCACCACCGTGCGCTCGGTCTCCACCGGCGCAATGCGGTGCACGCCCAGTTCCACGGCTTTTTGCACAGTGTAATCCATGCGCTCGCCACGGGAGACCCCTTGGGCCAGGGTGATACGCAACGGCGACTCGGTATCGGTGTCTTCGAAACTTTGCAATTGTACCGTGGTGACACGTTTGTCCAACCGATCGACAACCCCGTGGAATTCCCCGCCTTGCCCATTAAACAACACGATGGCGTCGCCTGCACGCAAACGCAGGACTCGCGTCACATGGACTGCGGCCTGGCTCTCCAACTGGATTTCCTGCCCTACCGTCAGGGGAACTGCTTGATATATTCTGGGAATCCGCATAGTTTGTGATTACACACGTTAAGTGGGTGAAAACGTGGCATAATAACCGCTTTTAGCCTCTAACAACACGCACAGCAATTTCCATTACACACCACCACATTCACAAAAACCGTATTTACAGAGCCATGATCGAACTCACATTAACCAAACCCGACGACTGGCACTTACACGTGCGCGATGGCGGCGTATTAGCCGATGTGGTGCCTATGACCGCCATGCGCTTTGCACGGGCGATTATTATGCCCAATCTCAAACCGCCGGTGACCACCGTGGAGGCGGCCATGGCGTATCGGCAAAGAATCCTGGCGGCTATTCCTGCTCACCTGAGCTTCGAGCCGCTGATGACGTTGTATTTATCGGATAATACCCGTGCTGAGGAAATCGCCAAAGCCGCACAAAATCCCCATGTCCATGCCGTAAAACTGTACCCGGCAGGGGCCACTACCAATTCAGACTTTGGCGTCACCAATATCGAAAACGTTTTTGATACCCTGAGCGCCATGCAAGAGCACAACCTTCCGCTGCTGGTTCACGGAGAAGTCACCCACGGGGAAGTGGACATATTTGACCGAGAGAAGCGGTTTATCGATTCGGTGTTCGCACCATTGGTCAAACGATTTCCCGGGCTGCGCATGGTGTTCGAACACATTACCACCAAAGAAGCCGCGGACTTCGTGCTGGCGTGTGACGAGCACATCGCCGCGACCATCACCCCACAACATATGCTCTATAACCGCAATGCCCTTTTTAAAGGAGGAATTAATCCCCATTTGTATTGTCTTCCTGTACTGAAGCGGGAAATACACCGGGAAGCCATTGTAAGTGCAGCCATCAGTGGCAATAAAAAATTCTTCTTAGGCACCGACAGCGCACCTCACGCGAAAAATGCCAAAGAATGCGCTTCAGGTTGTGCCGGCATTTTCAGCGCCCACGCCGCATTAGAATTGTATGCCCTCGCATTTGAACAAGCCGGAGCATTAGACAAATTGGAAACATTCGCCAGCCATAATGGCCCCGATTTCTACGGCTTGCCCAGAAACACTGACACGATCACGTTAGTGAAACAACCCTGGGATATACCGCATGAATATCCTTTTGGTGATCAAATCATTGTTCCTCTATTAGGCGGCGAGGCACTTTCATGGCAACTGAAACAGTAACAACGTATTAAAAAGGTGGTAAAAACGCAGTGCAACATTCAAATCCGGAACAAGACCAGCATGAATACCGCTCGGTAATGACCAGTCGCTTTCGTGGCTTTCTTCCCGTCGTAGTGGACGTCGAAACCGCGGGCTTCAATTCACAAACCGATGCGCTGCTGGAAATCGCCGCTGTGTTGCTACACTACGACGAAAAACACCGCATACAACCCTACGAAACCGTGTGGACCCACGTCAAACCGTTTGAAGGCGCCAATTTGGATCAAGCTTCGCTGGCGTTTAACGGCATCGATCCCCACCATCCATTTCGATTTGCGGTCACCGAACAGGAAGCGCTGAGAAAAATCTTCGAACCCATACGCCGGGCGTTAAAAAACGTCAGTTGCACCCGGGCCATATTGGTGGGCCACAATCCGGCGTTCGATTTGGCCTTTCTCAAAGCCGCGGTAGAACGAACCGGCATCAAACGCAATCCGTTTCACAATTTCAGCACGTTTGATACCGCCACCTTGGGCGGACTGGCTTTTGGGCAGACCGTATTGGCCCGCGCAGCCAAGGCAGCCGGCATAGCCTGGGACAACGAAAATGCTCATTCGGCCCGCTACGATGCCGAAAAGACCGCCGAGTTATTTTGTAAAATCGTCAATTTGTGGGGTCATGCCCGCTCGTTGGGGCAATAATGGTAAGCCGGTGAAGTGAGCTACGGTTAACGGTCAATAATTACAGTGTCGCCACCTTCCAGCGCTTTGCGTTTGGCGTCCATATGCGCCTTAATTTGGGCTTGAATATATTGCGCTTCGGCGGGAGCCACGGTAAATACTTCGTACTTGGTCAAACCCGTCGTGGACTTGACGAGAACTTGCATGAGTTGTTCATCCGGTTTGTCCGGTACCGCGCAACCGGCGGCTTTGATACGCCAGATACGCTCCAGCTCCACCGAGGCAAAGCCGGTGTCACCGTTGCATTCGGTGGTTTGAAATGAGACTTGAGTATCGCTGATCCCACCTGCGACGGCAGCACTTAGAAACCCGGTTGCTATCACAACTGCAATTCGCACTCTTTTCAGCATGTTGCCGCCACCCTATCGTCGAAGACTGCGCCGAGACCAAGAGTGGCCCCAGCGCACGAATTATTGCTTGGCGAGATCCCCCACCGCGAAGCCTTCACCTTTGACAATTTTGCCTTCGGCATAACTGCTTTCAACCGTGGTGATCTCAATGGTACCGATTTTCTTGTACTTCACTTTGATTACCTTGCCGGTGGCCGGATCTTTAATCTCTTTGTCTTTACGGGAGATTTTGACTTTCTGACCGACTTTAAATCCCGCTGCGCTGCCTTGATTCAGAGTCACTGTACTGCCGTCCACGTCGGCGATCAACACGTCCACTGGTTTTGCCGCCGCCGCTGACCCGCCGCCACCGCCTTCGAAGGAAATTTTCGCGACCACTTTCTCGATTGCCTGGCGCAATACTTTTGTGGCCTTTTTTTCGTTGAAGCTTTCGCCGCCGCCGATGCCGAACACCCGTACGCTCATGGAGGTGTCACTATCCTCAGCGGAATCCGCAAATACAATTTCCCCGGTGGTGGCATTGACCACTCGCACGTCCACACCCGCGTGATAGCCTTTTTTACCCACTCGAACACCACCGCCTCCGCCTCCGCCTGAGCTTTGGCCATATTCGGTAACCGAACCGGTGACGATGAAATCCACGCCCAAAACCTTACCGATTTTAACGGCGGTAGCGGGGTCGATTCGACCACTGGCTCCCAGGTCTTGTTCCTTTAATATACTGGCAAGCTTATCCCGCTCGATAACGGAATATTTCTTGAGTTTAACCAATTCAGTGGCCAGCATATCGGAAGCACCGCGCCCTATCCGCCAACCACCGTGCGGCGTTTTGTTATCGAAGTCCATCACCGCCACCCGGGTCTTTGCGGCCACCGGCGATACAAATACAAACGATAATGATAAAAGCGACAAGCCGATGACAACGGCTCGGAATAAATGATTCATTGGAATTCCCCTATAGCATTTTTATTGATTTCGAATGATATCTATCACGTTGTCTCACGAACTATATCATATTGGGATTTCTGCTGCGGTTCTAGTATGGTGTTTCGTGGGAATGTCACAATATCGAACTCATTGTGCGCGCATAAAAAAAGGCCATCTAGTGATGGCCTTTGAGATTTCCAGAGTACTTTTTTCTCAGAGCTAGCATATTTCACAGAGCATGCTTATTTCTCAGAGCTTGATAATACCGATCCAATAAATCGCACATGGGAAGGTTTCATCATAAACATCACTAACCGACTAATTGTAACAACATGACAAAAACCACTACATCCTGGCGGTTTTATCCCGCATTGCTACCGGCGGTTACTGCGTCTTTCACCATTTTTTGGAGCTCGCCTTTTTGGAAAAGTTCCAGAGTAATGTCACAGCCGCCCACCAGTTCACCGTTGACGTACAACTGGGGAAACGTCGGCCAGTCGGCAAATCGTGGCAGGTTTTCAAAAATTTCCATATCCGCCAACACGTTGACATAGGCAAATTGTTCGCCACAGGCTTTCAAAGCCTCGGCAGCGCGCGATGAAAACCCACATTGGGGGAATTGCGGGGTGCCTTTCATGAAGATCACCACCGGGTTCTCTTCGACTTGTTGTTTAATACGTTCCATTACGTCCATAGCAGTGAACCTCTCTATTTTGATCTGTGCTGAATTATGAAATACGGTAAATTAACTGACAATTTTAGTCAACTATTAATATGGGTCAACGTTCAATTGCAACCAATACTCCAATAGGGATAAATGCCACAATTTACTGCCCTTGATTCTAGTGAAATGTTGGTCGTTTTCCGGATCAGCCAATAATTTATCCACGTATGTGCGGTTATAAAGCCCCCTTTTCAAGCATGCCTGAGAGGTCAAAATATCGCCCATAAAGTTTAAAAATTCACCACGCACGTATTTCAACGCGGGCATGGGAAAATAGCCTTTGGGCCGGTCAATGACTGCATCAGGCACCAATCCGCGGGCAATCACTTTAAGGGGGTGTTTACCGCCGGACTTGAGTTTGAGTTCCGGCGGCATTTGCGCCGCCAGTTCCACCAATTCATGATCCAAAAACGGCACCCGGGCTTCCAACCCCCAGGCCATGGTCATGTTATCCACTCGTTTGACCGGGTCGTCTACGATCAAACGGGTAACATCCAGGCGCAACACCCGGTCCATAAAAGTCTCACCATGGGGCAGCGACAATTCTTCGCTCACCCAGTCACTGGTATAATCTTCACCATGGTATGAATTGCTGACGGTTTGCAGAAACTCGGCGTGGCTGCGGTCAAAATAATGCCCGGAAAACCTTTCCAGATCGCTGCCTTGCGCCTCTTGCATCAGGGGATACCAGAAATAACCGCCGAATACTTCATCCGCGCCCTGGCCGCTTTGCACCACTTTGACTTCTTTGGAGACCTGCTCGGACAATAAATAAAACGCCACCGCATCCTGCCCTACCATGGGTTCGGCCATGTTGGCCACCGCCTCAGGCAAGCGAGGCAGGACTTCGGTATTGGAAATATGGATTTTTTTATGCTGGGTCTGAAATCGCTCCACCACTTGATCGGAATATTCAAACTCACTGCCACGCTCTTCACCAATGTCTTCGAACCCGATGGAAAATGTGCGCAAGTCCTGCACGCCGGCTTCCGCCAGCAGACCCACCAGCAAACTGGAATCCAACCCACCGGACAACAACACCCCCACCGGCACATCGGCAATCACTTTACGCCGTTCCACCGCTTTTTTCAGGGCTTCATGAATTAAATCGATCCACTCGATTTCGTGTTTAAATTCCGCAGGGCGTTTGGCTTGCAAATCCCAATAGCGATTGATCTCAGTTTTCCCCTGGGCCGTGATGCTCATGGTATGCGCGGGTGGCAATTTGCGCACGCCTTGCAAAATAGTGCGTGGCGCCGGAATCACGGCATGCAGAGTGAATTGATGATGCAACGCTACCGGATCGATGCTCTTGTCCACCGCCCCGCCTGCCAGCAACGCTTGAGTATTGGAGGCAAACCGCAAACCGGTTTCGGTTTGCGCATAATACAACGGTTTAATGCCCAAGCGGTCCCGCGCCAAAAACAGTTTGCCATTGGTTTGATCCCAAATGGCGAACGCAAACATGCCGTGCAAGCGCTGCACGCACTGCTCGCCCCATTCAGCATACGCTTTTAATATGACTTCGGTATCACCGCTGGAGAAGAACTGGTAGCCTTTTTCAATGAGTTGTTCGCGCAATTGGGGGTAATTATAAATAGTGCCGTTAAACACGATCGTCAACTTCAGGCGCTGATCCACCATGGGCTGGTTGGCGCGTTCCGACAAATCGATAATGGACAAGCGCCGGTGACCCAGCGCCACCGGGCCGTCCAGATAATCGCCGGCACTGTCCGGGCCGCGGCGTTGCAGCTTGACCATCATGTTGTGAATGGTCTCGAGGTCCGGCGACTGATTATCGCATCTAATTTCTCCGCATATTCCGCACATAATTGTTCCTTTTAAAAGTGGTATTGCAACCACGAAGGCACGAAGAACACGAAGAAAAACTGTTAATTCTTTGCCTTCGTGTCCTTCGTGCCTTCG
>JAJDNG010000012.1 GCA_022340845.1 Gammaproteobacteria bacterium
CAATTCTCGGCGATGAGAGTGGTGACATGGTTGTTGGCAGAGAATCGGTTAAACAACGCCTAACTTCGGGTGTGGGCGTCACACCGTTGGGTATATCGCCATCCCCAAGTTACACTTTACTCTACCGTAACAGCCCGACTGCATTTGGCCGCAGCCATACACTACGTTGCCCTCACTTCGTGACGGAAACCGGTCGATGTGGCATCTGGAGGTATCGAGCGCCACCTTGTATCACCTGGTTTTGTAAACATAATCGCGGCGCTGTTGGACGTGATTTTTGGCGGGAATTGCATTTGTTAATGATATCGAGTCAACAAAGCATAGCAATTTGGTGTATGGAAAAGCTGGAAGTGGATATAGAAGCGATGCGCGCGGTTCTGAACCAACCACAAAGAACTGACTCTGAATTCAACATCAGCAGTGACATACTGGATGGTAAAGCGGACGAAGACGGTTTGCGTTCTGTTTGGGGGAATTGGTATGGACGTCAAGAGGCGTTTTATCAACGCTGCACTCACTTATCCGAAGGGCTCGCCTGGCGCGACGTTGAAGAAATCGGCGGAGCCGAAGTGCAAGTTCGAGCTCAAATAGTGAAAGCGGCTCACCACAAGCTAATAACCAATTATGCGCCAACTCACTTGAGTACCGGTAGTTATCAGGTAGTCAACATTTTAGAAGACTACGTCAGAGTCACAAGCTATAGCCCTTATGATCCGTTGGACATTCCAAAGCAAGTGATGGAGGCGCTCCCTTATTTTAATGGTCGCCCATTGAATGAGGCGTTAGATATAATCACCCGCCAAAAAAACATCCCGTTGAACTCTGTAATACTGCAGACTCTATTGGATTTTGGAGTGCTTGTTAAAGAAAACGAAGGATCATGACAGCCCGTACGCGAAACCCTGGTCACAGAGCAATACTTGCTAACATTCGAACCAGCTTATACTAGAAACAATTGCTCTCTGGTACGAATGGTACTTGAATCGTAAGAACAAACAAACCAAGTTACATACAATTAGCGTAACACTAACCGCCAAATAGTTTGTCGCATCCTTTACAGGCAAACCATATCACCAAATCGGAATCGATTGCTTCAATATAAGCTGTACCGCCTGCACGGATTTCGAATTTAAATGGCTTTTTTTGATAGACCAGTTCACCCCGCACATAACATGGCAACCAATCATACTGATCATGTATTATTTTGTGCGTTACTTGTTCTGCTTCTTTAAAATAAGTGGTCACTTGTTCATGCGTCATCCGAAAGCTGGAACAAAACGCATTTTTCTCATCACTGCCTGTTTCAGTGACGACCACATTGCTCACCACTATCCCTTCGGCTTGCTTTGCTTTCGTTGCGGGCGAAGCAAGTTGACAACCGATCACAACAGCGATCAAGGCCATTGGCAGAAGTTTATGTCTGTGGTGTATTTGCAACTGCTTACTTCCAATTGGCTGTACTGGCTTCATCGGGGGTTTTACGCGATACATAGGGGTGCCTGAGGATGTCTTCTTCAAACAATCGTAATTCTAAACTCAGTTGTTGTACCAGCCACTTTAAAGAGGCATTTTGGTCAGCATTTACAATTTCGTATGACTTGGTTTTGGCATTTTGCTGGCCGACGATTTCAATTGTTTATGCTCATTGCGGTTATAACCAGGGTATTACTCCACATTGACGGTGTGGAAAAATGATTAAACTGAGAGCGTTTATCAATATTGTCTCTATTTAGGTTGGCTTATATCACGAATCACAATATCATTTATTAAGTTCAAATGTATTTCGTATGAGAAGGTCAGTTGGTGTACGATTACTGTTGGAGTTTGAGATAGTATCCGGTGTCAGGAGGGGGCAGTGAGAAATCTTTGGGTAAAAAATAGAATTACGTTTAAAAATATTTGTAGAACATCGACGTCTTTTCAAAAATTATCACATATTTCAATAATTATCTTAGTATTGTTGATCGTTCAACCTACCGCTATGGCAGAGACCATAGAGTTAGTTAAAGACATTAATGCTGTCTCCGCGCCGCAAAATGGCGGTGCCAGTCACTATGTCGAAAGCAACGGCATTTTATATTTTCGTTCCAACGACGGGGAGCACGGTACAGAGTTGTGGAAAACCGATGGCACCGCAAACGGCACGCAAATGGTGAAAGATATCAATCCTTTTGGTTCTTCCAATCCCGATCGAATGGTGGATTTTAACGGTACGTTGTATTTTACCGCCGATGACGGCGTCCATGGTTACGAGCTATGGAAGAGTGACGGCAGTGCCGCGGGCACGCAACTCGTAATAGAAGTCAATGTTGGCGCTTATTTTGAAATCCATTCGCTTACTGTGTTAGGCGACATGTTGTATTTTGTGGTCGATGATGGAACACATGGCAGGGAGCTGTGGAAAAGCGATGGCACTGAGCAGGGAACCTCGCTGGTTAAAGATATTATATTGGGCAGAGCAGGGTCTTCCGTTAAATATTTGGCCGCTGGTGATGGGCGGTTATTTTTCAGTGCCAACAACAATAGCAGTGGTGATGAGTTATGGATTAGCGATGGGACGGAACAAGGAACTGTCATGCTTGATCTGAATCCTGGCAGCGGTGGTTCCAATCCGGGTGAATTCTTTTTCTACAATGGGCTGATGTATTTCCAAGCCGATGACGCAGTGCATGGCAAGGAGCTGTGGGCTTCCGATGGTACGGTGGCAGGCACGCAAATGTTCGCCGATCTGAATCCCACGGGCGGTTCACTTCCGCGATACTTTATTGCGGTCGATAATCTGATGTATTTCACCGCTTCCGATGGTGTTCACAGTACCGAATTGTGGAGAAGCGACGGATCACCTGCGGGTACGATGATGGTCAAAGACATCCGCGAAGGAAACAGTTCGTCTTTAATCAATTATATGACCGACGTTAATGGCAGGTTGTACTTCCGGGCGAACGACGGGGTGGCAGGTGAAGAGCTCTGGAGCAGCGATGGCACCACGGCCGGCACCGTGATGGTGACCAATATCAATCCCAATGGAGGGTCAGGGATCGGGTCGCTGACGTCATTTAACAACGCCGTGTATTTGGTGGCCGACGATGGCGTTCACGGAAAGGAAATCTGGGTAAGCGATGGTACCTTGGAAGGGACTGTTCTTCTAAAGGATATCAATCCCGGCGTGGAAGCTGTTCCCAGCGGTCTGTTTGTATGGAACGAGCGTTTGTTTTTCGCCGCGGACGATGGCACTCACGGGCGTGAGCTATGGATCTCTGACGGTACGATGCAAGGGACCCAGATGTTGAAAGATATCAATCCGGCGATGCAAACCGAATCCAGCTATGTGTTATTCGGCGACAGGGTTGCGTTGACCGATAAAGTATTCATGACGGCGATGGACGGGATTCACGGCGAGGAGTTATGGGTGAGCGACGGCACGGAGCAAGGCACCCGGTTGGTGAAGGACATCAATCTGTTCGGCGATTCAATTGTCATGGAAATGACCGCGGCCGGAGATAAGATCTATTTCACCGCCGAAGACGGCATCAACGGATTGCAATTATGGGTGAGCGACGGTAGCGACCAGGGCACACATATTGTGAAAATCATTGAAGCGCCGCAATTCGGAGGGTATCCGACGTATATGGTTTATCTCAACGGTACGCTGTATTTCGCGGCTGAGGATACTGTCAGCGGATGGGAGCTTTGGAAAAGCGATGGGACGCAGGCTGGCACCGAGTTGGTCAAGGACATCAATCCGGGGCCTGACTTGTCTTTGCCCAGGGAACTGACGGCGGTGGGCGATAAAATCTTTTTCACTGCAAGCGATGGGGAATCTGGTGAGGAATTGTGGATCAGTGATGGTACGCAAGCCGGCACGCAACGGGTAAAAGACATCAACAGCGAACCAGGCGCCGGATCGAACCCCATGCTATTAACCAATCTTGACGGCGTACTGATTTTTGTGGCCAATGACGGGATTCACGGATCGGAACTCTGGCGCAGTGACGGCACCGAAAATGGCACCTTACTGCTTAAACATATCAATACGTCACTGAATCCGGGGTCCTCCATCTGGGAATTTGCGCTTCATCACAATCAATTGTTCTTCAATGCTGACGATGGCACTCACGGCAACGAGTTATGGAAGACCGATGGCACCCTGGCCGGCACTGTCATGGTTAAAGACATTGATCCTCTAGGCGGATCGTCTCCAATGTATTTTGCCTCGGTCGGTGAGAATGTGTTTTTCGCCGCACGGGACCTAGAACATGGCTGGGAATTATGGAAATCCGACGGTACCGAGCAGGGTACAATGATGGTCAAAGATATTTATCCCGGAGATCAGGACTCTTCACCCATGGAGCTTACTGAAGCGGGCGGGGTATTGTACTTTGGGGCCAAAGAGCCAACCACCGGATTCGAGCTGTGGAAAAGTGATGGCACTGAAGAGGGTACGGTGGTTGTGGAGGATCTCTATTTGGGAGCCGATTCGAATCCCGCCTTTCTCATCAATATGAACGGCACGCTGTTGTTTGCCGCGGATTCAAGTAACACCGGCATGGAGCTTTGGAAAGTGGTACCGGATAACCAGTCAGAGAATCCATCAGATCCTGGCAACCCGTCGGGTCCGGATAGTCCCCCCAACACCAACCCTGGTTCATCTGGAGGTGGAGGCGGAGGCGGTGCGTTTGGACTATTGGTTTTATATTTTGTACTGGCAAGGGTGATTATCAGGCCGGGACGGGTAGTGTCATACCGTTGTTGATAAGGTGAACCACACAAGCCGGCAAAAGGAGGTATGGTGATTGCCGACTTCGTGTGTTCAGAAAATGCGCTCGGTTATATTGGTGCGATAAATGATTGCACAACATGTTTTATAGCCAAAACTCTCAGTCGATATAATTCGTCCCCAAGTTTTTTACCAGTAAATCCCTTGTCGACTAATGTTTTTGCATTTTCAGACGTGGCCGCCTTTAGCGCCTGACGCAATAACTCGGATTGCGGGCATTGGCGGTTCTCAAAGCCGGTACGGCCTCTGGCATCGGCTTCGCAGGCGAGCAGGAACCGCTCGAAACGCTGTGGTTTGCGAAACGCGTCGATGTTTTGCAGCAGTTTTAAAATGGTGCTGGCTTTCATTTCCATTGCGCGGTGATAATGCAAATGATAGCGGGTGACATGAACCGCTAAATCGCGATAGTCGTTGGGAACGCGATAGCGTTTGCACAGGTTTTCCACCAACTCCACGCCTTTTTCTTCGTGTTCTTTGTGTTTCGGCCATTCGTCTTGCGGTGTAATTCCTTTACCGAGGTCGTGAACCAGAGCGGCAAACCGCACTTGCGTGTCATCGCTAAGCCGGGCCGCTTGTTCCAACACCAGCATGGTATGCACGCCGGTGTCCACTTCCGGGTGGTGTTGCTCGGGTTGCGGCACGCCGTATAGCGCCTCCAATTCGGGGAACAATCGCTCTAAGGCGCCGCAGCCCCGCAATATTTCAAAAAATCGTTGCGGCGTGGGCATGGCCAGCGCCCGCTCCATTTCTTTCCACACCCGTTCGGGCACCAATGCATCTACTTCGCCGTTGGCCACCATGGTTTTCATCAATTCGTTGGTTTCCGGCGCAACGCTGAATCCCAAATGCGAAAATCGCGCGGCAAACCGTGCCAGCCGCAAAATACGGACGGGATCTTCGGCAAACGCTGGCGACACATGGCGCAGGATTTTATTGTCAATATCCTTGATGCCTCCAAAAGGATCGATCAGCTCGCCGTGTTCGTCTTCGGCGATGGCGTTGATGGTGAGGTCGCGCCGTTCCAGGTCCTCGTGCAGTGTCACCTCCGGCGAGGCATGCACGGTAAAGCCCTTGTAGCCGGGTTTGGTTTTGCGTTCGGTGCGGGCCAGGGCGTATTCTTCGTGGGTCTTGGGGTGTAAATACACGGGAAAATCCTTGCCCACCTGTTTATATCCCAGCGATTCCAGGTCTTGCGAGCGCGCGCCGACCACCACCCAATCCCGTTCGGTGGGTGTGAAGCCCATCAATTTATCGCGAACTGCGCCGCCAACCAAATAGATTTTCATGGCATAATTCTAGAATGTTTTTAATGCAGGTTTTAAAACAGAACAGTACTTTAGACTTAGCGGTTCGGCAATGTCAAAAATATGAAGAATTTCAGTAAAAACAGCGTTTATCTTGCCATGATCCTTATCCTGGTGATGGTGCTAATCATGGCTTCAGGTTGTTCCATTGGGTATTACAGTCAAAGTGTCTCCGGCCACTTGAGTTTGATGTCCAGCCGCGTACCCATCCAGGATTTGCTCGAAGACGACAATACTTCAGAGGATCTCAAAGCGAAACTGCGATTGGTGTTGCAGATTCGCGAATTCGCCAGCAACGCATTGCAGTTACCCGAAAACGACAGCTATAAAAGTTATGTGGAGCTGGATCGCAAGCACGTGGTGTGGAATGTGGTGGCGGCGCCGGAATTTTCCATGGAGTTGGAAAAATGGTGTTTTTTAATTGTGGGTTGCGTGAATTATCGTGGTTATTTTTCCGAGCAGGACGCCCAGGCGTTTGCTGAAGAACTGCGCACGGAAGGCAAAGACGTTTTTGTGCCGGGCGTGGATGCCTATTCCACGTTGGGCTGGTTTGACGATCCCATGTTGAGCACCTTGATCAAACGCAGTGAACCGCGCCTGGCCGGATTGGTGTTTCACGAACTGGCCCATCAACTGCTGTATATCAAAAATGATTCGGCGTTTAACGAAAGTTTTGCCAAAGCCGTGGAAATCGAAGGCGTGCGCCGTTGGATGCAGCACCGCGGCACACCCAAATTAAGCCAGTTATATGAAGCGCAAAAACAACGTGACCAGCAGTTTGTGGCATTGGTCAAAAATACTTCGGAAAAACTGAAACAGCTTTACGCGGAAAATCTTCCGCAAGAGGTTATGCGGCAGAAAAAAGCCGAAATTTTCCAACACATGCAACAACACTATGGGCAGTTGAAAACCAACTGGCAAGGGTATAACGGTTACGACCGCTGGTTTGGCAAGGACTTGAATAACGCTAAATTAGGCACGGTGGGTATTTACCGTAATCTGGTACCGGCGTTTCAAGTGTTGTTGCAGCAGCACAATGGCGATCTAAATGCTTTTTATGAGGCCGTCAAGCAGCTTAGTAAACTACCTAAAGAAGAGCGTCTTGCGGAATTGGATAAATTGCTCAACACTTCCCTCAGCACATCCGGATCGTTGCAATAGTGGCCTATCTGCACGTGCAATCAAAACAAGCCGTCTAAACTGATTGCCGTTCTAAAATTACTTGCGAAGATCCGCCACATATAAAGTGTACAGTTTAGGCTCCAGCATAGTGTTAATCGGCACCTCAATCGGCGCAATATCTTTGCCGAATACCGATGCGGCCGCCAGGGTTTGTTCAGTTAAATATTGGGTGGGCACGCTGATGGTAAAATCGTCGGAATGAATGTCTCGATTTGATGCCAGATGAAATCCCCAGATACCAAATGATGGCACCGTCAGCTGGTAGCTGTAGGTCTGTAAACCCGCCGCTTTCAACGTGGCGGCGATGCTCCAGAAGGTGCGACGGGCGAAAAACGGCGACGAACTTTGGGTCACCATCACACCGTCCGGATGCAAGCGGTGTTTGATCATGCGATAAAACTCCCGCGAATATAATTTGTTCAAGGCCTCGTTATGCGGATCGGGCATATCGATAATCACCCGGTCATAGAGTTTGCCTGGCTGGTTGATAAACGAAAAAGCATCACCGTTGATTACGGTGACTTTGGCATTGTTCAGGCTCCCACCGTTCATCTTCACCAATGCGGGGAAACTCGCGCTGAACGACGTGATCGCCGGGTCGATATCGATGAGTGTGATGGTCTTAACGTCGTCGTATTTCAATACTTCACGTGCCGCCAACCCATCGCCGCCGCCGAGAATCAAAATGTTTTCCCGTGGACCCGGCAATGACATCACCGGATGCACCAACGCTTCGTGGTAGCGATGTTCGTCGCGTTGGGAGAATTGAATATGGCCGTCGATGTACATGCGATAATTGCCGTTGGCGGGGCTTTGGGTGAAAACCACTTTTTGGTAGGGCGTTTGTTCGCTGTATACCACTTGGTCCATATAGAGGTGGTGTTCCGCAAAGCTGCTCAAGCGGGTACCGAACAGAATCAATACCACCAGCATGAGGAGAGTCAAGCCAGCGCCCATGACCAGGGTGCGGGCATGTTTTAAATGGTCACGAAAGTAATACAAATTGATAATGGCGGTAGCGATATTGATCAATCCGATCGCAAACGACGCCCGGATCAGCCCCAGGTTTGGCAGCAACAGTAACGGAAACGCCACCGATCCGATCAATGCGCCCACATAATCCAAAGACAACACATTGGCA
>JAJDNG010000016.1 GCA_022340845.1 Gammaproteobacteria bacterium
TATGCTTTGCAGCCAAGTAATGGCCAGCACACACTCCCGCCGAACCACGAACCACGAACCACGAACCACGAACCACGAACCACGAACCACGAACCACGAACCACGAACCACGAACCACGAACCACGAACCACGAACCACGAACCACGAACTACGGCTATAAATCGTACTCCATGATCAACGGCGCGTGGTCGGAAAAACGTTCGTCCTTGTAAATGGCTGCGGACTGGACTTTGTCTTTCAGGCCTGGCGTCACAATGTGGTAATCGATACGCCACCCCACGTTCTTGGCCCAGGCCTGGCCCCGGTTGGACCACCAGGTGTATTGGTCTTCTTCCTGGTTCACCACGCGAAACGCATCCACGAAACCCATGGGGCCGAAGACTTTGTCCAGCCAGGCGCGTTCTTCCGGTAAAAAACCGGAATTTTTCTGATTGCTGCGCCAGTTTTTCAAATCGATGTTTTTGTGGGCGATATTCCAGTCGCCGCAAATTACGAACTCCCGGCGCTTGCGGCGCATGGCTTTCATTTTCTCTTCGAAGCGGTCCATGAACGAGTATTTGATTTGCTGGCGTTCTTCGCCGCTGGTGCCTGAAGGCAGATACAGCGACACCACGCTGAGCTTGCCCAAATCGGCTTGAATGTAACGCCCCTCGGCGTCCATGTCTTCGAAACCTTTCCCCAGGCCGCGAATGACTTTGTCCGGTTCTTGTTTGCTGTATATGGCGACGCCGCTGTAGCCTTTTTTGACGGCATCGAAATAAAAACAATGATAATCCTTGGGGTAAAAATCTTCCGGGTGGAGTTGTTCTTCCTGGGCCTTGGTTTCCTGAATACAGACGATGTCGGGGTCTTCGCGCCGTATCCAGTCGAAAAAGCCTTTTCTCTCCGCCGAACGAATGCCGTTGACGTTGACAGTCACAATTTTCATGATGGGTTTTTTATTCTTGTGCTATTTGGTGAGTTTTTTATAATGCAAAGCGAAAAACATCATATCATATTCAATACTCTCGCTGGCCAAAAGAGCTTGTGGTCCGCATAACGGAAACCGCCATGGAAAACTATCAACAAGAATTTATCGAATTTGCATTAAACATCGGCGTGCTGCGCTTCGGGGAATTCACCTTAAAGTCGGGACGCAAAAGCCCGTATTTTTTTAACGCGGGCTTGTTCAACTCCGGCAGTGCGCTGGCGCAACTGGGTCGTTATTACGCGCAAACCATTGTGAATTCCGGGATCCAGTTCGATGTGTTATACGGGCCGGCGTACAAAGGCATCCCCCTGGCGGCCGCCACTGCCATTGCGCTGGCCGATCACCACGGTAAGGACACCCCTTATGCGTTCAACCGCAAAGAAGCCAAAGATCATGGTGAAGGCGGCGTTATTGTCGGTGCGCCATTGCAGGGTAAGGTATTGATTATCGATGATGTCATCTCCGCCGGTACCTCGGTGCGCGAATCCATAGACATCATCAACGCCAACAATGCCCAGCCCGCTGGCGTCGTTATCGCCCTGGACCGCCAGGAAAAAGGAAAAGGCGACACCTCCGCCATTCAGGAAGTGGAAAACGACTTCGGCCTGCCGGTGGCCAGTATCATCCAGTTGCAATTGCTGGTCGAATACCTGGAACAGCAAGCAGATATGCGGGATGCTTTGCAAGCGATACATGGCTACCGGCAGCAATACGGCGTGTAAACGTTGTGAACGTGCTAAGGACGGCGTGGCGCAGTGTCGAACTCAATGCAATACAGGGCGATATTGACCCACTGCGGCCAATAAATCATCAAACGAAAACGGTTTTTCTAACACCGCGTCGGCGCCAAGCGCCATGGCGGCTTGTACAGGCCAGGATCCCACATGGGTCATGCCGGTCATGGCGATAATATGTTTACACAGTGCGTTGCGTTTAATGTGTTGTATCATTTCCAATCCGTCTTTCCTGGGCATGTAAATATCGACGATCGCTAAATCAAACTGAACTTTTTGACACATTTCCACGCCATTTTGACCATCATTGACCATAATGACATCATGGCCCGCGCTGGCCAATACATCGCCCAGCAGCTCACACAGTGTTTTGTCGTCTTCCGCCACTAAGATTTTCATCGGTAGAAAAAGTGCCTGGCTATTTGATGTGGTAACAGTTGTTTTCCGGCCGAATCCGTCGCTACGTAGCGTGAAAACAACCCAATCCATGAACGCACGTCGTGAAATACTCGCAGTGAAAACTATTTAAAGAACCGAAGTGTGAAATGCCCCATGCTAGCCGCGCCGGCGCAGGGATTTAAATGACGGAAATCAACCTATAACCAGTTTTGCCCCGATGATCAGTGTGATGGCTTCGAAAGCCCGTTTAATCCATTGATTACCCTTGACGATCGCAAGATGTGCGCCGATAAAACCGCCAAGCAAGGATCCCAGCAATAAGGCCGGCAACCAGTTCCACTGGATTTGCGCCAATAAACCTAGCGTGACAGCTCCGGTGCCATTCCAGAACAATCCCACTAGCACCAGGGTGTAAGCGACCGCTAATTTGTAATCCAGGCCATACCAGCGCACCAGCCATAGGGTGACAAACAAGCCGGTACCCGAAGTCAGCGAACCGTTCAGCATGCCAATGACGAATAATACCCCGCCGCCTGCCATGTGGTGATAACGGCTGAAGACTACGGATTGTTTCTGCAGGCCCAAGGACGGTTTGAATAGCGAATACAGTCCCAGTCCTATGGTTAACAGGCCCAGGGAAATCTCCGCGCTTCGGTCCGGAACGAACAATATGATATTGGCGCCGGCTACTACACCCGGAACGCCGAACAAGACAATATTCCACACCAGATTGGATTGCAGCCGGTGGGTGCGTAAATTGCGCAAGGTGGCGCCTACTCCCAAGGCCACACTGGCGATTTTATGGGTGGCAAGAGCCACACTAAACGGTAGGCCGAGAAAAATCAGCACGGGGAATTGAATCAGTCCCGCACCGCCGCCGGCAAAGGCAGAAAATGCGTTGGCCACCAGCGATATAATAAACAGTACCAGTTGATCGGGCCAGGACAAGGGTCTGTGCTAGCGTTTGGAGGATTTTATTAAAGTGCCAACACCTTCGTCGGTAAAGATTTCCAACAACACGGCATGTTGTACCCGGCCGTCGATGATATGCGCCGTGTGCACGCCGGATTGCACTGCATCCAGGGCGCACCGTATCTTGGGCAACATGCCGCCGTGTATCGTGCCATCGGCGATTAACGAATCCACTTGGGCGATCGTCAGGCCCGTCAATAAGTTGTTGTCTTTATCCAGCAGGCCGGCAATATTGGTGAGCAGCATCAATTTTTCCGCGTGTAACACTTCGGCCAGTTTGCCCGCCACAATATCGGCATTGATGTTGTAGGACTGACCGTCACTGCCTACGCCGATGGGGGCGATGACGGGAATAAAATCGCCATGCACCAACAGGTTAATGATGGAGGGGTCAATGCTGGCCACCTCGCCCACATGACCGATATCGATGATTTCCGGGGCGTTCATTTCCGGGGCGTTTTTGGTGAAGGTGAGTTTATTGGCATGAATCAAATCACCGTCTTTACCGGTGAGGCCTACGGCGTTACCGCCTTTGCGATTAATCAAACTGACGATTTCCTTGTTCACCAAACCGCCTAATACCATTTGCACCACGTCCATGGTCTCCGAGTCAGTCACCCGCATGCCTTGCACAAACTCGGTTTCTTTGCCGATTTTGGCCAGGTAGTGACCGATTTGCGGCCCTCCTCCGTGTACCACCACCGGATTCATGCCGACGGTTTTCATCAACACGATATCACGGGCAAAACTGTCTTTGAGTTTCTCATCCACCATGGCGTTGCCGCCGTATTTGATGACGATGGTTTTACCGGAAAATCGCTGAATATAAGGCAGTGATTCGGCGAGCACCTTGGCGGTTTGCATGGCGGAGGCGGGATCTAATGGCATAGTTCTTATACCTTACTGTTTTAGGGTGTTCGGTATTTTTAATTTACCACGAAGGACACGAAGAGCACGAAGGGTATTAACTATTTTTTTCGTGTCCTTCGTGGTTGTCATTAAAACGGTATATCCACAGCGGAAGTGGCCTGTTGTTGCACTAGCCGACGGAAATCGTCTTTAATACGCTCCATAGCCAGTTCGTTGGTCGCTTCAAAGCGAAACACGATGCAAGGCGTGGTATTGGACGCCCGCGCCAGGCCGAAACCGTCTTCCCAGTCGGCGCGCACGCCGTCTATGGTGGTTAAGCTGGCACCTTGGAAATCGGCATTGGCGACCATGCGCTCCACCAGGGTAAAATGTTCGCCTTCGGGCATATCCATTTTAATTTCAGGGGTGTTGATCGAATCGGGCAGTTCGGCGAAAATTTCCCCCGCCTTGCGCTTGTCTTGAGAGAGGATTTCCAGCAATCGGGCGGCGGTGTATAAAGCGTCATCAAAGCCGTACCAGCGCTCCTTGAAAAAAATGTGGCCGCTCATTTCACCTGCTAGTAGGGCGCCGGTTTCCTTGAGTTTGGCTTTGACAAGGGAATGGCCGGTTTTCCACATGGTGGGTTTGCCACCCGCCGCCTCAATAACTTTGGGCAAATTGGTGGTGCATTTGATATCGAATATGATTTCCCCGCCCGGGTTGCGCGCCAAAATGTCCTGGGCGTACAACATGATTTGCCGGTCCGCCCAAATGATCTCGCCCTCGGCTGTGATCACGCCCAGCCGGTCGCCATCACCGTCAAACGCCAGTCCGATATCAGCAGTCTGTTCACGTAAGGCTGTTTTCAGGTCTTCAAGGTTCTCGGGTTGACTGGGATCAGGATGATGATTGGGAAACGAGCCATCCACCTCGCAATACAACTCGCTGACCTTACAACCTAAGGCCCGCAGCAATGCCGGTGCTACCGCACCCGCCACACCGTTACCGCAGTCGATAATGACTTCCATGGGGCGCGCGAGCCTCACATCGGAGGTTATGCGGGCAATGTATTGAGGCACGACATCCAGCTCATCGCGTTTGCCGGCGCCGCGAATGAAATCGTTGTTGTCGATGCGTGTTTTCAAACGCTGAATATGCTCGCCCGACAATGTGGTCCCGGCGATGACCATTTTCATACCGTTATAATCCGGCGGGTTGTGACTGCCGGTGAGCATAATGCCGGAACCTGAACCCAATTCATAGGCCGCAAAATACAGTACCGGCGTGGGTACCATGCCCACGTCGGTGACGTCGCAGCCGCTGTCCAGTAATCCCTGAGTCAACGCCTTAACCAGTTTGGGACCGGAAAGCCGCCCGTCCCGTGCCACATAAATATGTTGCTCGCCCTGCGTTTGAGCTTCACTGCCGATGGCCAGGCCAATGGAGTAAACAGCCTCTTCTGTCAGGGCCTTATCCACTATGCCGCGGATGTCGTATGCTTTGAAAATGCTGGGTTCTATGGATAGAGGGTTTGCCATTTATAGTTCCTGAAGTAAGCGACGCGATAAAGCAGCTGTAAATTTTTATTGTTATGCAACAAGCCGTATGAAAAGTGGAGCAGATTATATCACTTAATTCTGGCTGAGGATAAAACCCGATGGCGGCCCGGCTTAGCGCGAGTCACTGGTCACAATGTAGTATGTACGCCATGCGCTCACGGCGTACAGGATCGGCGATCACGACCCCCGTGTTCACAACCCAAGTTCACAACCCAAGTTCACAAAGGGAACTCAGTGCTTGCCGGTGTGGCCAAATCCGCCTTCGCCCCGGGAGCTGCTGTCAAAGGAATCGACAATTTCGAACTCCGCCTGTACCACCGGCACAAATACCATTTGCGCAATACGCTCGCCGGGATTAACGGTGAAAGTGTCATTGCCACGATTCCAGCAGGACACGAAGACCTGACCTTGGTAATCCGAGTCTATCAATCCGGTTAAGTTGCCAAGGACAATGCCGTGTTTATGACCCAGGCCGGAGCGCGGCAACAGCACCGCCGCCAGATTGGGATCGTTGATGTGGATGGCGATACCGGTGGGGATCAAGTGGGTGTCTCCGGGGTGAATGGTCAGCGGCTCGTCCAGGCAGGCGCGCATGTCCATGCCGGCGGAGCCGTCCGTAGCGTACGTGGGTAAAGGAATGTCTGCGCCGATGCGAGGGTCCAGAATTTGTAATTGTATTTTTTGCATGGTCGTTGTTTTTGAGATTTCAGATCAAGCACGAAGGCACGAAGAAAACAAATCTAATTTTTATTCCTTCGTGTCCTTCGTGCCTTCGTGGTATTAAAAAAAGGCGCTACGACGACTGTCCGCCGCCTACCAGCACGGTGGCCATTTTATCGGGATGGATGCGGTTCTGGAAAGCGGTTTTGATGCTATCCAGGGTGACCGCTTCAATTTTGGCGTTGAATTGGTCCAGATAATCCAACGGCAAATCATAAAACCCGATCATGGCGATATAGCCGACGATTTTGCTGTTGCTGGAAATGCGCAGTGGAAATCCACCGGTTATGTTCTTTTTGGCCGCTTCCAGTTCTTCGGCGCTGGGGCCTTCGCTGACAAACTTAACCAGTTCGGCTTTCAGCACCTGCAGGGCCTCATCGGCAGTTTCGTTCTTGGTTTGCAGGCCGAGGATAAACGGGCCTTGTTTGCGCATGGGCAGGAAGTAACTGTAAGTGCTATAGGACAGGCCGCGATTTTCCCGCACTTCCTGGCTCAAGCGCGACACCAGGCCGTTGCCGCCCAAGATGTGATTGCCCACGTACAAGTCGAAATAATACTCATCGCCGCGTTTCATGCCGGGGGCGCCCACCAATATATGGGTTTGGGTGGATGGATGCTCGATACGAATGGTTTTTTCCTCCGCCAGGGGATCCACCGCCGGTAAATTGGGAGCGGCCTGGCCGGCGGGCAACCCCGCGATGACGTTGTTTGCCAGTTGTTCGGCCTGTTGTCGGTCCAGATTTCCCACGATGGCGATGACTGCGTTTTTCGCCACATAATACTGCTGGTAGAAAGCACGCAAGTCCTCTGCCGTAAGTGCTTTAACGCTGGATTCCTGGCCTTCGGGCAATGAGGCGTAAGGGTGATGGCCAAACACGGCTTTATAAAAAGCCTCGCTGGCCAGATCGCCCGGCGACTGTTTGCGTTGTTCAATGGCGGTCAAAAGCCGGTTGCGCTCCCGTTCGAACGCATCGGCGGGAAACGTGGGTTGAGTGAGGATTTTATTCAGCAGCGCAATGGCCGGATCGAGCACGTCGGGTTCGGAAAGGCTGCGCAGGGTGACCACCGCCATATCCCGCTCTGAGCTGTTGCCGAAACGGGCACCCAAAGCATCAAATTGTTCGGCAATTTGATCAGCATTGAGGTCTGCGGCGCCTTCGGACAATAAGCCATTGGTTAATAATGCCACGCCGTTTTTGTCGCCGTCGCGGGCTGCGCCGCCGTCAAATACCACTTGCACATCGACAATAGGCAGTTCAGGTGCGGCGACAAAGTACACCCTGGCGCCATTGCTGGTTTCCCAGTGCTGGATGTTGGGTGTAGCGTGAGCATCGCCGAGCCACGCCATTGCCAGCAATGCAGCAGCCAGCGTGTTAGACAGGTGAGAAACGTTTAGCTTAATGCGCATAGTTGCCTCCGTGTGCATTTGCCATATTGTTTTTAGCAATATTGTTAAGGGGTTGCGGATCAAGTACTGCCACGGTAAGGCGTTCGTCCACTAAATATTTGCGTGCCACTTGCTGGATTTGCTCAGGGGTGATGGCGCGGATTTTATCGACGTATTGGTCTGACAGGCGCCAGTCCAAACCGACTGTTTCCAGAGTGCCAATCTGCATGGCTTGGTAAAAAACCGAATCTTTCTCATACACCTTGCTGGCGACCACTTGGGCTTTAATGCGTTGTAATTCCTCTTCGGTGACCAGTTCATCCTTCACTTGTTGGATTTGCGCGCGAATGGCGGATTCCAAGTCTTGCACGGACTTCGCTTGTGCGGGGGTACCGACGACAGTGAATAACTCATCCAGGCGGGCGTACAAATCGTACGACGTGCCTATGCTTTGGGCCACTTGCTGGCCGCGAACCAGGTTTTTGGTAAACCGGGCACTGTCACCGCCGTCCAGTACATGTGCCAGCATTTCCAGCGCATAAGGCTCCCAATCCACTTCTCCCGTTTTAACCACCGGTACTTTATAACCCATCACCATATAAGGCAGTTGCGCCGGTGCTTTAACGGTAATACGTTTGATGCCATTTTGGGCGATTTCTCTTTGCGGTTTGAGTGGCGGGATGTCCCGAGTGGGAACTTTGCCGTAATATTTTTGCGCCAATTGAAAGACTTGCTCCGGATCGACGTCACCCACCACCACCAGGGTAGCGTTGTTGGGCGCGTAATAATGGCTATACCATGCCTGTGCATCTTCCACGGTCATGTTTTGCAAGTCATTCATCCAGCCGATGATGGGATGATGATAAGGACTGTTCACAAACGCCGTTGCCAGGAATTGTTCGTAAGTTAAAGACTCGGGTTTGTCGTCGGTGCGCATGCGCCGTTCTTCCATGACCACTTGAATTTCCTTGCCAAATTCTTCACCGGAGAGATTCAGGTTTTGCATGCGGTCGGCTTCCATTTCGAAGCTGATGTGCAAGCGGCTTTTCTCCAGTTGTTGAAAGTAGGCGGTGTAATCCTGGCCGGTAAAGGCGTTTTCCCGCCCGCCGTTGGCGGCGATGACTTTGGAGAATTCGTTGGGACCGTATTTATCAGTGCCTTTGAACATCATATGTTCCAGAACGTGGGCCACGCCGGTAGTGCCGTTTTGTTCATAACTGCTGCCGGCTTTGTACCAAACCTGCGAGACCACTACGGGGGCGCGATGGTCTTCGCGGATAATGAGTTTTAAACCGTTGTCCAGCCGATATTCGTGCGTGTGGGTTTGGGGATCTGAGCTGATGTGCTCGCCTTGAGTCCCTGCGGTTTGGTTTGCGTCGGACTGCGATTGTGGCGATGGGGCAGCAGGTTCTGGCTTTTTGCCGCACGCGGTGATTAAAAAGGTGATCGAAACGCTGAGCAAAACACTGTACAAAATAGTGCTTAGCGTCTGGGTCAAAAGACGTTTTGTCATAATGGGCTCTCTTTTTTTATCGGTAACAACGGTTGTGATAATACAGCTAAAAATGGAGCAAGGATGGTTTTTTTCAATACTTGCTGAATCTCAGTAAAACAACACTGCTAGTTCGCGGCAAATTTCGTTACAATTCCGCATTGAATGCCGAGTACGGCAGGTTATCGGCAAGCGATTGCCAGGCTTTCGCAACATTTTTTGCAGCTTTTGGGCCGGACCTGCCGCGATCCAACCCACGATCCAACCAAAGAGTAAGACGTGAACGACCATGTTTGGTTTCAGAAAAAACAAATCGAAACACAAAAAACCGGCGGACCAACCGGCCTCCGCCGAATCCGGGGCTGCGCAGGACCAGCCGGAGGCAGCAGTTGAAGAAGCGGTTCAGGCTTCTGGCGATGCTGCGGTAACAGAGGCTCCCGGTACTGATGCGCCAATTACCGCGGCTCCAACTAACGAGGTGAACCCGGGCGGCGAATCCGAGTCCACACAACAAAAGCAAGGTTTTTTCGCCCGCTTATCGCAGGGGCTGAAGCGTACCCGTTCCAACATCACCGACAGCGTCGCGACCCTGATGTTGGGTAAAAAAGCGATTGATGACGAAGTTCTGGAAGAAATCGAAATGCAGTTGCTGACCGCGGATGTGGGCGTGGATGCCACCCGCGCGATTGTGGAGGATCTCACTAAACGTTCCGCTCGCAAGCAACTGGCCGATGTGGATGCATTGTTTGCCGCATTACACGAAGACATGCAACAGTTGTTGAGCCCTGTGGCTCAGCCGTTGCGGATTGACGAGACGCACACGCCGTTTGTGATTCTTATGGTGGGCATCAATGGCGCCGGCAAAACCACCACCATCGGCAAATTAGCCAAGCGGTTACAACACCAGGGACATTCGGTGATGCTGGCTGCGGGGGATACCTTCCGGGCGGCAGCCGTGGAGCAGTTGCAAGAGTGGGGGCGGCGCAACGACATCCCCGTTATTGCGCAAAAAACCGGAGCGGATTCCGCGTCGGTCATATTCGACGCTCTGCAGGCGGCGCAAGCACGCGGTATCGATGTGGTCATCGCCGATACCGCAGGGCGTTTACATACCCAGGCCAATCTCATGGAAGAATTGAAAAAAGTGCGCCGAGTGATGGGAAAACTGGACCCATCCGCACCGCACGAAGTCATGTTGGTGTTGGATGCCGGTATTGGTCAGAACGCCATCGCGCAGTCCAAGCAGTTTCACGACGCCGTACAAGTCACCGGTATCACCTTAACCAAGCTGGATGGTACCGCCAAAGGCGGCGTGATATTCGCCATCGCCAAACAGCTGGGGTTGCCGATTCGTTTCATCGGCATTGGTGAGGGTATTGATGATTTGCGGGTTTTCGAGGCACAGGACTTCGTGGATGCCTTGTTGTTGCGGGATACAGCACCGCTGAAAGGCGATGTGTCTAACCAAGACAACACCTGAGGACGGCGGATGTACGACGGCGCATGATTTCATTTGTCAACGCGTACAAACGCTACCCTGGTGGCCGGGATGCGTTAAAAAACATCAGCTTTACCATAGCCAAAGGCGAAATGGTATTTTTAACGGGGCATTCCGGTGCGGGCAAAAGCAGTTTGTTAAAACTGATTCCCATCATCGAGCGCACCACTCGCGGTGAAGTGATCCTGGACGGTAAAAACCTTTCGCGGGTGAGTAATCGCCAGATTCCTTATTTACGCCGTAAAATCGGCGTGGTATTCCAAGACCATAATTTATTGCCCGAGCGCACGGTGTTCGACAATGTGGCGCTGCCGTTGGTGATCGCCGGAGAACATCCTACGGAAACCGGGCGCCGGGTCAGAGCGGCGCTGGACAAAGTAGGGTTGCTGGGCAAGGAAAGAGCCTATCCTATCGCGTTGTCCGGGGGTGAACAGCAACGGGTAGGTATTGCCCGTGCCGTGGTCAACCGTCCGCCGGTGCTGCTGGCCGACGAACCCACGGGTAACCTGGATCCGGAACTGTCCCGGGAGATCATGAGCTTGTTCGAACAATTCACCACCGTCGGCGTCACGGTGCTGGTGGCCACCCATGACCTGGATTTGATCGGTCGCATGAATCATCGTTTGCTGGCATTGCGCGAAGGCGAGCTGGTGGCCGATGGGCCCACCCAGGAGTTGTTGCGACAATGATGCTAGGGGGGCAGTACCATGGCGGCTAATTATAAACCTCAGGCGCGGCGGACTTACTCGCGGCGCGCCAAATCCAACCCGCGCATCCGCGAATTGGAGCGCGGTACGCCTGGCGGCAAAAATCCCGGCAAAGACGCCGCTCACGGCTTGCGCCCCGGGCCGCGTTCCACGCTCAATGTGTATTTATCGCATCACCTATGGGTGGCCGTTTCCACCCTGGGTAGCCTGTGGCGTTCCCCCTTATCGACCTTGCTGACCTCGTCGGTGATTGCCATTGCCCTGGCGCTGCCCGCCGGATTGTACGTCATGCTGCAAAACGTTCAGCAATTGTCCTCGTCCTGGGAGAACAGCTCGCAAATCTCCGTATTTTTAAAATCCGGTCAAACCGAGAGTCAATTGCGCACGGTGCGCGAGCAGTTGCAGGCCTGGCCGGAAATCCAGGCGGTGCACTATATTTCCGCCGAACAGGCGCTGGCGGAGTTTCGCCAGTCCTCGGGATTTGGCGAAGCGCTACAAATACTGGATCAAAATCCACTGCCAGAGATGTTTGTCATCCAGCCGGCCATACAGCTATCGGATAGCCGGCGATTACAGGAATTGCAATCCAGACTGGACAGTTTGCCGCAAGTCGACCAAACTTTGCTGGATATGCAGTGGGTATTGCGTTTAAGCGCCATTATCGACACCGGCAAGCGAATGGTGTTTATTCTGGGAGCGCTATTATTCATTGCGATTTTATTGGTTATTGGCAACACCATACGCCTGACCATATTCAACAAACGCCAGGAGATTGTCGTCACCAAACTCATTGGCGCCACCAACCAGTTTATTCGCCGGCCATTCTTGTATACCGGGTTTTGGTATGGCGTCTTTGGCGCATTGTTAGCATGGTTATTGGTGACCGTTTTATTGGCTTTGTTAAAAGGCCCCATTGATGATTTGAGTCTGTTGTATGAGAGCCAGTTTAGCCTCAACACCATGGGCGTAACGCTATCGGGCAGTTTGTTTGCGGTGGGAATTTTGCTCGGATTATTGGGCTCCTGGCTGGCTGTCAGCCGTCACTTGAAAGCCATCGAACCCAAATAACGTCATGTATCATATGGAAATAAGCCAGTTTGGAGTAATTCTAAATAATACTTGACTAAAATAGTAAATTATTTTAAAACCTATAGGAACCTAATCAAATTTTGGCACTCATATGATTGGAGTGCTAAAATGCATGAAAAACTCTGATGGAGAATCTGAGCACAATGAAAAACAGTCTGACTTTAGACATGATCAATCCCACCGGCAGCTTGGAAGCCTACGTCCAGGCGGCGAACCAAATTCCCATGTTGACGGTGGAGGAAGAACGCGAACTTGCCACTCGCCTGCAAGAGGAAAATGACCTCAATGCGGCGCGGCGCCTGGTGTTATCTCATTTGCGATTCGTCATCCATGTGGCCCGCGGTTACAGCGGTTATGGCCTGCCGCAGGGCGATTTAATTCAGGAAGGCAACATCGGCTTGATGAAAGCCGTGAAACGTTTTGACCCTACCATGAACGTCCGTTTGGTGTCTTTCGCCGTACATTGGATTCGGGCGGAAATTCACGAATACATTTTGCGCAACTGGCGGATTGTCAAATTGGCCACCACCAAAGCCCAACGCAAGTTATTCTTTAAC
>JAJDNG010000039.1 GCA_022340845.1 Gammaproteobacteria bacterium
TTTTTTTGTTAAAACATCTACTGCATAGGTAGAAGCTGTAGCAACGGTCGCGCGTTTAAAGGCGTATGCACTAAATTCCACAAAAGTAAAAAACCAAGGTTGGTTGATTTGGCAATAGACATGTAATACTTAAAAGACGGCGCCGCTCAATCCATCAGACACCAACAGTCATCATCGCCGGTTTGTATGATATGCCTTTGTTGTTCAGGTGCACAATTCTGTCAAACCTAATACCGTTTGGTTTTACTCTCAACTGCAACCAGCTCAACTCAGTGGCAATCAGTTTTGGCTGCTCGGTATCTTTTTAACACGGGAATCCTTGCCGTTCACACTCAGGTGCCAATACTGGTTTTGTTTATGGCGCTGAACGCCATTCCTGTGAAGCGTCCAAAGAGCGCACAATGCAAATGCAATGGTCGTTGGGATGTATTTATCTGCGCCTGATTTCAGGTTAAATGCTAGGGAACTTGAAAAAAATGCGAAGAACAACGGTGAAAGGCCTGCTGCCGCCGGGCATATGTTACATCCCAAATAAAAAAGCCCGCAGAACGCGGGCTTTTAGAGGGCTACTAACTAACACAACGATAGGGCTTTGTTGCAGTATTGCTGAAGGTGAATATAGATTACGCCAGGTTAGCTGAATTTGAGCTGAACAAAAGCAAAAACCCCTTAAAATGACACCCTCAACCCCTTGGTAATAGTTGATGGATGGCGTCGGTTATTAACTGAATATGGTGCTGCCATGTGCTTAAACAAACCCATTCAGCAATTTCCAAACACCTAGGGGGGCTCCTCCCAGGGGAGCAAGGCGATACACGCGCCTCGCGGCGATGGGTTCCAGCGGCCGTATTCATGCAGTGATGCATGCAAAGTAGTTAAAGCTGGCAAGCTTATCGCTTTGCCGTTCCTTACGCTTAGTGCGATACGGTTTTAGGACCGCGGCCGCGCAAACAACGGGTGGGACTTATATTTAAACAGCGGTATCAACACCAGGCCCGCTACAAAACCGCCAATATGAGCGCCAAAGGCCACGCCGCCTTCTTGCTGGCCGCTTAAAGCCGAACTGACGAGCTGCAACACAAACCAGAACGCCAACACCCAGCCCGCGGGTAATCGAGTGGTGTGGATAATGAATCCCAACGGAATGGCCACCAATACCCTGGCGTGAGGGAAAAGCAACAGGTAAGCGCCTAATACACCGGAAATGGCCCCGCTGGCACCCACCATGGGTACCACCGACTGTGGTGCCGGCAACGATTGCGCCAGGAAGGCGGCGATACCGCAGAGCAAATAAAAAATTACAAATCGCACATGTCCCATGGAGTCTTCCACATTATTGCCGAATATCCACAAATACAACATATTGCCGATCAAATGCATCCATCCCCCGTGCATGAACATGGACGTAAGCACGGTCGTCCATGGCGGTACAATATCCAGTTCGGTGGGCAAATCCTTAATACCGAAAACCACCGAGGGTATGGCGCCAAAGGAATAAATCGCCCGCTCAAACTGCTGTCCCAGCGACATTTGCCAGATAAATACCAGCACGCACGCCACCAGAAGACTCACTGTTACGACGGGCACAATGCGAGTGGGATTGTCGTCGTGCAGGGGGAACATATAACTGTGTAACCTATGGTTGCTGGGGTGAGGATTGACCGGCGTAATACGCTGCGATGGCTTTGATTTCCGACAAGCGCAACACCGCCGCCATGGCGTGCATGGTGGAACTTTCGCGGTTGCCGTTGTGATAGTCGTGCAAGGCTTTTTCCAGATAAGCCTGAATTTGCCCGGCCAAGCGGGGTTTGGTGGGGTCTTTGCTAAAACCGTTTTCACCGTGGCAGCGATCGCATTTTTGGGCCATCTCTTGCGGAGGCAAAGGCATTTCTATGCCCTGCGGTTGCAATGGAGCTTGGCCGGCGAAATAAGCACTGATGTCACGGATTTGTTCTTTGCTCAATTCTTTTACAGCATTGGCCATAGTGTCGTTTTTGCGCGAACCGTTGGCGTAATTGGCAATCGTTGTGCTGAGATATTGCGCGTCCTGGCCGGCAATGGTGGGGACTTCCGGGTCGGTGCTGTTGCCGTTCTCACCGTGACAGCCGTTACAGGAAGTGGCCAGGTCTTCGGCTTGCTCGGGTTTACCGGGCTTGGGGTTGCTGGATGCCGTGGGCTCTTGTGTCGCGTAATAGAGGCTGATTTTCTCGATGTCCATGTCACTGAGCAGAGATACTAAACTTTGCATGGTGGCGTGTTTGCGCGTGCCGTCCTGGTAGGCTTTAATAGCCGCCGTAAGGTACGCCGGGTGCAGTCTGGCCAAGCTCGGAATGCCTTTATTCGTGCTATTGCCGTTGTTGCCATGACAGCCGTTACAGGAAGCGGCAATTTTCGCGCCGTCGCCCAGGGGATCGAACGGGCCGGAATCGCTATCGTCGCCTACCACTTTTTTCGGCTGTTGTGCGGCAAAATAAGCACTGATGTTTTGAATGTCACCGTCCTTCAGGTTTTTTACTGCCGTGCGCATCATGGCGTTTTTACGTTGCCCATCCCGATAAGCTTTGATGGCTTTGATCAAATACTCCTGGTTTTGCCCGGTCAGGCTGGGCATGCTGGGATTGATGCTGTTACCGTCAAAGCCGTGGCAACCGGCGCATTGCTGTGCGGCTTTTTTGCCTGCTTTGACATTGCCGCTGGAGGGTAGCGGGGAACGTTGTGGCTTGAGGGTGGAAAAATATGCCGCCAGGTTGGCGATGTCCTTTTGTTTTATGGAGCTTTTGAAATTTTGCATAATGACTTTGGCTTCTTTGCGATCGCCGGTGAAATACGCATTAATGGCGCTTTTAATATAGTCTTTTTGCAGACCGGCCAGAGTAGGCATACCGGAAAATTTACTGTTGCCGTCTTCGCCATGGCAGCCCAGGCAGGGGGTGGCGTTTTGTTTGCCCGCCCGGATCGCCTTGCGGCTGACACCGGTGCTGGGCTTGGATTTTTGTATATAACGATCCGGATGCCAGGCTGTGTCCAAACTGTTGTAATAAGCGGCAACATGGATGTAATCGGTCTCGCTCACGGACTGCAGTGATTCGTGGTGTTGATTGTCTTTGCGTATCGCCTCTTTGTAACTTTGCAGCGCCACGACCATGTAGTCGGTTTGTTGTCCGGCAAGAAAAGGCGCGCCATTGTGGCTGGTGGCCCCATCGATTCCATGACATTGTGCGCAAGATTGTTCGGCAATGGTTTTACCCACCGCAATATCACCGACCGGCGCCGGAGCGGCCGCTTGTGTGTCGTCGGGCTGGGTTTCAGGTTTTTGTTGATTGCAGGCGTTTAACGACAATAACAAAGAAATCAGTAACAAAATGGCGGTTAGCCACAAACTACGTCGCATGCTGGATTATCCCCGTGAGTTTTGCATCTATTTTTACCGGTTATGATAATCGTTTCGCTCGGGTTTGACCATTGACGGACATCAAACTTTGCGACAAGTCAGCGACCGGGACTGGTTTTGAGGTGTCTCGCCTGGCGTTGTGGCGCAGTGCTACTGGCCGGCTGAGATGGTGGGGGGTGTCGGGTGGTGGCCTTATCCGGCATAAAATGTGGCGCTTTTTTTAAGCCAGCCCGTTGATAGTCCTGCCATAACAGCGCTGCCGTCAGGGCAGGGGTCACATCCAATGCCTGGATGAGCCCGTCGTACAACAGGTCAAACAAGCGGTTGAGGGAAATTTTGTGGGTTTGCTGCGTCGTTGCGAACAACCAGTCCGTTAAGCGCATAAACCGAAGGAATGATTGCTCCCCCAGGATGGATGGCAGCGTGTGTGTAAAACGTCCGGAGTTGGCGATCATGTCCCAATAACGGGCAAACCGGGTGATGCGTTGCATGCCGGCAAAATCGATATCCCGGCTGCTCAACACGTTATACGGCGGGTGAGGGTTATACACCATGTGGTAATTCTCGGTGTGACGGATAATCGGGGAGCCGCGCAGCCGCTTTAATATGCCCACCTGGATTTCGTGTGGATTCAGAGTCACCAGTTCATCAAAGCTCGCGGCGAAACTCGCCATATCTTCCCCGGGTAAACCGGCGATCAAATCGGTGTGCAAATGCGCGTGGGTTTCATTGCGCAGCCATGTAATGTTTTGGCGGCTTTTTTCGTTGTCCTGGCGGCGGCTGATCAAGGTCTGCACCTGAGGATTAAACGTCTGAATACCGATTTCAAATTGCAGCGAACCCGGCGGAAACTGCACGATCAACTGCTTTAACTTATCCGGCAGATGATCGGGAATCAATTCAAAATGCAGGAATACATCTTCATCCAGGCGTTGCAGGAAGAATTCCAGGATGCGGGCGCTGGTATCCGCTTTCAGGTTAAACGTGCGATCCACGAACTTAAAGCGCCGCGCACCGCGGTCATATAACTGCTGCATTTGATGTAAAAATACATCAATATCAAACGGCCAGGCGGTTTTGTCCAATGCCGACAAACAAAACTCGCATTTGAACGGGCAACCGCGGGACGCCTCCACATACAACACCCGGTGCGCAATGTCTTGGTCAGTATAAAACTCATAAGGAAGCTGCAGCGTGTTTAAAGCGGGCGGCTCTGCTTTTATGACTTTGTCCCCCGGCGTATGGCCTTGAAGCATTTGCCGGCACAACGCGGCAAAAGCCACATCGGCTGGGCCGGTTACCACAAAATCGGCGTAGCGATAAATTTCCGTGGCGTCGTATTCATAACTGACTTCCGGCCCGCCGATCACCAGTTGAATATCGGGGCGAATGCTTTTTAACAACGCCACCACCTTGGTGGTAGGTTCCACGTTCCAAATATAAATCCCAAAGCCGACAATTTTCGGTTCATGCAGTAACAATCGTTCCACGATATCCAACGGGCGAGTTTCAATCACACACTCTTCGATCAGGGTATCGGCTTGCAGCTCGCCCATATTGGCCAGCAAATAGCGCAATCCCAGGGCAGAGTGTATATAGCGGGCGTTGAGTGTCGTTAATACAATGTCAGGCATGATGGATTTGGTAACCAGATGGGGCTTGTATCATAGGGGAAAAACGTGGCCATTACTATGCAGAGAATCTGCAGCCCAGTTAACCATGACACGTTAAATATTCCCTGTCTGTAATCAATTTGTAACGAATATCAGCAATAATAATAAGTTATTTTATAAAG
Organism: Gammaproteobacteria bacterium; assembly: GCA_022340845.1. Lineage (GTDB taxonomy): Bacteria > Pseudomonadota > Gammaproteobacteria > SZUA-152 > SZUA-152 > JAJDNG01. The sequence continues at coordinate 5,187 of JAJDNG010000039.1, forward strand.
GCAAAGTCATTCATTGATGAACTTTACATACTCGTATTGATCCTATAATTAAACAATCGGCATTAACTACCATAGTAATTCATTCACCGATTAGAAAAACCGCAGGAGCATAACATGATCGAACATCGGCATACCAAACGGGTAGCGGTATCCGACACCGTCTCCATCTACCATCGGGGTACCCTCGTGGCCAATTGCAAAACCAAAGACCTCTCGGTCGACGGCATGGCATTGTGGGCCGGACCCTTGCAATATCACCGCAAAACCATGCTGGAAGTGGAATTCGCCAGCGGCGTTGATGCACGACAAAGCCTGCGTTTACCGGCCATTGTGGTGTATTCCGCCACCAAAGTGTTGGGTCTCATGTTCACCCAATCCAGTAACGTCACAGAAACATATTTGCGTACTCGGATGAATCATGCCGGCATACAATTTTCGGCGCAAGGCAACCAGGATCAAGACCGGGATAATGCGATAAGCGCTCATTCTACCGTGCTGTAATTACGCTATATTGTGCCTGCAAAGGACCGGTTTGCCGATCGGCATGGCCTCCGGATTTACTCTTCAAAAAGATCCATTGTTATTCCGCATCGACTCCTATTTCGCCAGCTATTATTGCGTCAACTAATTCGCGACTAATGGCTTTTCAACGCTCAAACGCGAATAAATGACCTGCCTCAATGATTAAATTCACCGCAACGGCAGAATGGACAATTATAGTAAGCTGTACAGAGTTCATCTGAAGACCAATCGGGCATCATTTTAAAGAACACCTATGGCCAGACAACCCAATCCCGACGAAAACGACCCGTCACCAAAGTCCATCCTATTGCCTTATCTGGTGGTCATTGCGGTATTCCTGCTGTTTTATATCCTGTTTTACCAGGCGCCGCCCCGCGAGCCTGTCTACAATATCCCCTACAGCGAATTCAAAGTCTACCTGGAAGAAGGCCGTATCGACACAGTCACCTTGCAAGGCGATGCCCTGCAAGGGGAGTTTTTTGAAAAGCAACCCATCGGGCCCACAGGGCAGGCCGCCAAACGATTTGCTACCCGCATACCGGCGTTTGGGGATAACACACTCCTGCCGGCTTTAGAGCAACACCAGGTTCAAGTGGACGTAAAAAAACCCTCCGGCGATACCGGCGCGGTTAACTATTTCACCGCCTTGTTGCCTTGGCTGATTTTTTTCCTGGTGTTTTTTTGGATTATTCGCCGTGCCTCCAAACGCATGGGGGGCGGTCTGGGCGGGCCCAGCGAGTTAAAACGCTTTTTGGAAACGCCTCACAAAGAAGCCAAAATCCCCGATGTCACTTTTGCCGATGTGGCGGGGCAGGAAAATGCCAAGCGTGAAGTCACCGAATTGGTGGATTATTTACGCTTTCCCGCCAAATACCTTTCCCTGGGCGCCGAGATTCCCCGCGGCGTGTTGCTCATGGGACCGCCGGGCACCGGCAAAACCCTGTTGGCCCGCGCGCTGGCGGGGGAAGCGGGGGTACCGTTCTATTCTATCTCCGCTTCCGAATTCATCGAAGTGTTCGTGGGCGTGGGCGCATCCCGGGTACGGAACCTGTTTGACGAGTCCAAAAAACACGCCCCCAGCATCATTTTTATCGACGAACTGGACAGCATTGGACGCACCCGCGGCGCGGGCCTGGGAGGTGGACACGACGAGCGCGAGCAAACTCTCAACCAGATCCTGGCTGAAATGGACGGCTTCTCCGGCCATGAAGCGGTAATTGTCCTGGCGGCCACTAACCGTCCGGATGTGTTGGATTCAGCGCTGCTGCGCCCCGGCCGCTTCGATCGTCACGTCATGCTGGACTTGCCGGATCGCAAAGACCGCGCGGCCATTTTAAAAGTACACGCCAAGAAAGTGCCCCTGGGCAAGGACGTAGATTTGGAGAAAGTGGCCGCCGGCACCCCTGGCTTTTCCGGCGCCGATTTAAAAAACCTGGTGAATGAAGCCGCTATCAACGCGGCTAGAGAAAACAGCAACACGGTTTTGATGAGCCACTTCGATGCCGCTCGCGACAAAGTCATCATGGGCACCGAACGCACGCTGGTCATCGAGCCCGATGAAAAACATCGCCTGGCCATTCACGAATCTGGCCACGCCTTAGTGGCGTATTTTCTTCCTAGCGCTGATACTTTGTATAAAGTCAGCATCGTGCCCCGCGGCCGATCCCTGGGCGCCACCCAGCAACTGCCTGAACACGAACGCCATACCATGCCGGAAGATTATCTCAAAGACCGGCTGGCGGTTATGCTGGGCGGTAGATGCGCCGAAAAAGAATTGCTGGGCACCGTCAGCTCAGGGGCCGACGACGACATCCACCAGGCGACGCGCCTGGCCCGCGCCATGGTTGCCCGCTGGGGCATGTCCGAAGACATCGGTCCGGTAGATTTGCGCGAAAGCGAAGAACATCCTTTCCTGGGCCGCGAAATCGCCCAACCCCGCCACTACAGCGAGCACTCCGCCGAAGCCGTGGATGATGCCGTAAAAAAAATCATCACCGATGCCGAAGAGCACGCTTTGCAAACCATCCGCCAACATCGTGCCAAGCTGGACAAACTCATTCAGCTGCTGGAAAAACGGGAAACGTTGTATAAGGAGCAGATTGTGATGTGTTTGGGGTTCACCGAAAACATCAGCGATAAAAATAAAGCGGAAAAAGCGAAAAACGGTAACAAGACTACAAAGTGAATTTTATAAGTTCGCAATTGGCGAATTCCAAATCCAACATCTCAGGCGGATTCAAATTATTGAAATAAGCATAAAACACCCGCATCGCTTCTTCGTGAGTCACCACCAAAATGTTTTGATCCTCTGTGTGTTTGAGTTCATCAAGAAACTTTAAAACACGGGTTTGGAAATCCTT
>JAJDNG010000235.1 GCA_022340845.1 Gammaproteobacteria bacterium
AACAAACCAATGCCAAAGTTTCCCTGTTGCATGTAGTTGATCATCTCCCGCCTTTGGGATTCGGCGAAGAACCACTGATTGCGCCCGACTGGATGATTCCGGAGCAACAATTATTGGATGAAGCCAAAAAATCCCTGCACAATTTTGCCGACAAACACTCCTTGCAAAATAGCGAACAACAAGTGGCATTGGGTACGCCACACGTGGAAGTAGTACGCATTGCGGAAGACAAAAACATCGACTTGATTGTCGTGGGCTCCCATGGCCGCCACGGAGTGCGTTTACTATTAGGCTCCACGGCAAACGGTATTTTGCACCATGCGAAATGCGATGTCCTGGCGGTACGAATCAAGGAATAGCCATTGTCAATCTTTATGCCCAGCACGCCTTAGCGGTTAAATAGAAGGTAATCTAACGGTACAAGTCAGATTTATTGTTAACAATGTGCGCTCCTCAACGGGTATTTGGACATATGCAACAATCGACAGTAGACAAGGTCACTCGTAGGGCGGCAAAGCGGTAGCGCCTTGCGTTTCTATGGATTCCGCAGTGTAGTGGTTGCCAACGTAAGCATCGTAAAATACATGCCGTACTGTAATCTAACCACTGAATTTCCTACCACGGAACAAACCACAATTTCCACAGTCGTACAATCCACTACCGGCTTATATTACCAAAGTGCAAGTAGGGTAAAGCGAAGTCAGATGAAGCCGCACTGAACGGAGGGTTTCGATGAAGCACCCCATCAACCTGGAACGACGCACGCTACTGCGTGCTTTAGCGGCCACGGGGGCATCCGCCCTTTTTTGGCCATTGATCGCGTCGGGCAAACAACGCGCAATTACCACCAAGCCTATTCCATCCAGCGGCGAAACGATCCCTGTCATAGGACTGGGCAGTTGGAGCACTTTCAACGTGGGGAACGATCCCACCGCCCGCGACGCTTGTGCCGAAGTCATGCGTAACTTTTTCGACCATGGCGGCCGCATGATCGACTCCTCCCCCATGTACGGTTCCTCGCAGGAAGTGATCGGCTATGGCCTCACCAAGCTGGGAAAAACCACTGAAGTATTCTCCGCCGAAAAAGTCTGGACGTACTCGGGCTCCGACGGCCGCGACCAGATCGAAGAAACTCGCCGCTATTGGAACGTCAAACGTTTCGACCTCATGCAAGTGCATAATTTATTGTCATGGGAAGATCACCTACCCATGCTGTTCAACATGAAAGCCGAGGGGAAACTTCGCTACGTAGGAATTACCACTTCTCACGGCCGCCGTCATCGCGAATTCGAACAAGTCATGCGCGACAATCCGCTGGATTTCATTCAAGTCACCTACAACATCGTAGACCGCGAAGTCGAACAACGTATCCTGCCCTTGGCACAAGAGCGAGGCATCGCCGTTATCGCCAACCGACCTTTCCAGCAAAGCAAGTTGATCGACTGGGCGAAACGCCACCCCTTGCCCGCTTGGGCTGGCGAAATCGACTGCGCGAATTGGGCGCAATTTCTCCTCAAATTCATTGTGTCACACCCGGCTCTTACCTGCGCCATTCCTGCCACCAGCCGCGTAGATCACGTCATCGAAAACATGGGCGCCGCCACCGGCCGCCTACCGGATGAAGCAATGCGCAAGCGCATGCTCGCTTATGTCGAGAAACTTTGATGAGTGAATGGTGGACGTACCGACCATCGGATTTCCTGCTGTTTTCACAACACACCTACTACCGCCTGTTTGAACTCTACAATACCGCCATATGGCCGCTGCACATTCTATCGCTGGCGCTGGGTATCGCCATATTATTGCTGGTATGGTGGAAGCCCCCATGGCAGGGACGCGTCATAACCGCCATCCTCGCAGCCTGTTGGCTATGGGTGGCGTACGCCTATCACTTGCAGCGCTACGCCACCATTAATTGGGCGGCCACGTATTTTTCAGCAGGTTTCACCATACAAGCCGCTCTCTTGATCTGGACAGGAATATTCCGCGGTCGGTTAACCTATCAAGGGGTACCCACCGCACTGAAACGATCGGGTTTGGGCATTTTTCTATTTGCATTAATTCTCCAACCATTCGCCACACTCGCATTCGGACGAAACTGGCACCAGTCAGAAGTCTTCGGCATCGCGCCCGATCCGACAGTCATTGCAACCCTAGGCCTGCTACTACTAACATACGGGAATACTTTTTGGGGCTTGTTGATCATACCCGTATTATGGTGTGTCATCAGCGCCGTAACCCTTTGGACGATGGAATCTCCGGACACGTTTATCGTTCTATTTGCAATGCTTGTCGCCATTGTGTTCGCTGTATGGAAGACGACTTTGATGCGCAAATTGAATTAACCAACGCGGATTTCAGAAATATCAATGGAGCAATTCATAGACATGTAGGGAATCGACTTTCAAAAGGCAATCTTCTACACTTTGGTTAAAAATATAGGTTAAAAATATATGTTAAAAACATACGTTAAATACATATATTATATACATAGCCAGTTTTGAAAAAGATTGACATTTTTGCTCGTGGTTATACATCGATTAATTGAATTTATATTCCGAGCCTAAACAGTCTATAAACGCAATTGACACTTTGGAAAAGGTCGCTTTCCTTGAGATAGATTCTTAACTGGCAATGAGGCACAGTGAAATAGAAGTGATTCTACTGACTGCAAATACAGTAGCTTAGCACTGAAAATATCGGCTTACGCCAACACCAATTACGTTCACCGTCTCCTGGCGAAACAATTCCGGGCAGCTGGCTAATTTGTTACTTATTTTGGTTGCTAAGCACTACTCCTTCGACTTGACAATACCCCATTTGGTCGCAAGTAATCGCTATTTACCACAGCAAAGAACTCTGCAATGTGCTAGAATGTCGAGGATTCGCAGTTAGGCTTGGACCGATACCTGGGTTTCCAGTAGCGCTGTGAAGACTGAACGTGGAGTGCAACACCCCCACCCGATTTACATGCTCGAATATCCGTCAGCCTGAATGGATACATTTTCTGACGGTCCTTAGAGTATGTCCAAAAACATAGTGATAAACCAACAACCAGTCAGTAATGAAATTAGAGACAATTTTTCCTTTCTTAGTTTGGTTCAAATTAGTCACCAAAGAATCCATTAAAGCCGATTTTATAGCTGGGCTCACCGGCGCCGTCATTGTGCTGCCGCAAGGGGTGGCCTTTGCCACGATCGCCGGCCTGCCACCGGAATACGGCCTATATACCGCCATGGTAACGCCGATCGTGGCGGCGTTGTTTGGTTCGTCGCATCATTTGGTTTCCGGACCCACAACGGCTATTTCCATCGTGGTGTTTTCCACCATCAGCCACCATGCTGAACCCGGCTCGCCTGAATTTATCGCCCTGGTATTAACCATGACGTTTCTTGCCGGTGTGTATCAACTTGCCTTTGGTATCGCCCGGCTGGGGTCATTGGTCAATTTTGTGTCGCATACCGTGGTTATCGGCTTTACCGCCGGTGCCGCGGTGTTAATCGCCACCAGTCAAATGAAGCATATCACCGGTATTTTCGTGCCCAAGGGGGAAACGTTCATACACACCTGGGTGGATGTGATCCTGGGCGTCGGGGATATCAATCTCTACCTGCTTACAATCGCCCTGGCCACTTTGATCAGCGCCTTCCTGGCCAAGCGGTTTATGCCCAAAATGCCCAATTTGCTGATTGGCATGTTTGTGGGCAGCGTGCTTGCCATGTTATTTAAGGATTCTACCGACAGCATTAAACTGGTGGGGGAAATCCCCGCCCACCTTCCCCCGCTGTCGCATCCGATATTCTCGTTCGAGACCATTAAAACGCTGGCACCGGAGGCCTTTGCCGTGGCATTGCTGGGACTCATTGAAGCCGTGTCCATAAGCCGGGCCGTGGCCACCAAGTCCAATCAACGCATAAATGCCAA
>JAJDNG010000063.1 GCA_022340845.1 Gammaproteobacteria bacterium
AAAGCTAACCGCCCGCCCATGCCGGATGAGTTAAGCGCGCAGATTGAGCCTTTACACAATATTATTCGCGCCATGGGTATTCCGCTACTGATGGTCGAAGGCGTGGAAGCGGACGATGTCATCGGCACCTTGGCGGCTCAGGCGAGCAAACTCGCCATGGACACGTTGATATCCACCGGTGACAAAGACATGGCGCAGCTGGTGGACAAACACGTGACCCTGGTCAATACCATGACCGATACGCGCATGGACCCTCACGGTGTACAGGAAAAATTCGGTATCAGCCCGGAACAGATCATCGACTATCTGGCGTTAGTGGGCGATAGCGTGGATAACATACCCGGAGTACCCAAAGTCGGGCCGAAGACTGCCGTGAAATGGCTCACGGAATACGGCTCTATGCAGCAAGTCATCGAGCACGCCCAGGACATCAAAGGCAAAGTGGGCGAGAATCTGCGCAACAGCCTGGATCAGTTGCCGCTGTCGTATCAACTGGCCACCATTAAATGTGATCTGGATTTGGAATTTACGCCCGATCAACTGCAGCGCAATCCGGAGGACGAAGACGCGTTACGCGAATTGTTCCAGGCCATGGAATTCAAGACCTGGCTGTCGGAGTTGCTATCCTCTAAGTTACAACCCAATACCGCCGAAAAGAAAACCGTTGGCGCCGATAAGAAAACCGCCGCAACAGACATTCATTACCATACCATTCTCACTCAGGAACAACTGTCCCAATGGCTGAACAAACTCAACGCCGCGACGTTGTTCGCCTTCGATACCGAAACTACGTCGTTGGACTACATGCAGGCGCAAATCGTCGGCATGTCTTTTTGCATCCGCGAAGGCGAAGCGGCTTACCTGCCGCTGGCACACGATTACTCCGGGGCACCCCGGCAGTTGGACCGTGACACGGTGTTGACCCAGATGCGCCCCTTACTGGAAGATGGCGACCGCCATAAGGTGGGGCAAAACCTTAAATACGACAAGAGCGTGCTGGCCAATCACGGCATTGAACTTAATGGTATACAACACGACACCATGCTGGAGTCCTACGTACTGGACAGCACGGCCACCCGCCACGATATGGATTCGTTGGCATTGAAATATCTTGGACACAAAACCATCCATTTTGAAGATATCGCGGGCAAAGGAAAAAACCAACTGACGTTTAATCAAATCGAGGTGGAGCAAGCCGCCGTGTATGCCGCGGAAGATGCCGATATCAGTTTGCGCCTGCACAACACGCTATGGCCCAAACTCAGCAGCGACAATTCCGTCAAGCTTTTGTACGAAACTATTGAGGTGCCGCTGGTACCGGTGTTATCACGCATCGAACGCAATGGCGTACTGATCGATGCCCCCATGTTAATGCGACAGAGCAAGGAATTGGCCAAGCACATGCTGGACGTCGAAAAACAGGCCTTCGACATTGCCGGGGGCAAGTTCAACCTGGGTTCACCGAAACAAATCCAGGAGATTTTGTACCAGCGGCTGGGACTGCCGGTGTTGAAGAAAACCCCCACCGGCCAGCCGGCCACGTCGGAAGATGTGTTGCAGGATTTGGCGCTGGATTACCCCTTACCCAAACTGATTCTCGAATACCGCAGCATGAGCAAACTCAAGTCCACCTATACGGACCGTTTGCCAGAACAAATCAATCCGGATACCGGCCGGGTCCACACCTCTTACCACCAGGCCGTGGCCAGCACGGGAAGGTTGTCGTCCACCGATCCCAATCTGCAGAACATCCCCATTCGCAGCGAACAAGGCCGCCGCATTCGCCAGGCGTTTGTGGCCGGCAAAGGCAAACAAATCGTAGCGGCGGATTATTCGCAAATCGAGCTACGCATCATGGCGCACTTGTCGCAAGACAAGGGCTTGCTGGAGGCGTTTGCCGGCGGCGAGGACATTCACCGCGCCACCGCGGCCGAGGTGTTCGGCGTTGAGCCGGAACAAGTCAGCCAGGAAGAACGACGCCGCGCCAAGGCCATTAACTTCGGACTGATTTACGGCATGTCGGCATTCGGCCTGGCGCGCCAACTGGGCATTTCCCGGGGCGATGCGCAATCCTACGTGGATTTGTATTTCGAACGCTATCCTGGCGTCAAAGCGTTTATGGATCAAACCCGCGCGTCGGCCCACGACAGCGGCTTTGTGCAAACCGTTTACGGGCGGCGGTTGTATTTGCCGGAAATCAATTCCAGCAATCGGCAGCGGCGCCAATACGCTGAACGCACCGCGATCAATGCCCCCATGCAAGGGACCGCCGCGGATATCATCAAAATGGCCATGATCGAAACCGACCGCTGGATTCAAACCAGCGGCTGTGACATCAAAATGGTCATGCAAGTGCATGACGAATTGGTCTTTGAAGTGGGAAAACCGGATTTGGAGGAATGCAAAAACCGCATTGAAAGCAGCATGACGGGGGTTGCCGATCTCAAAGTGCCTTTGCAAGTGGATGTGGGTGTCGGCGCAAACTGGGATGAAGCGCATTAGTTCCCTGAGGCGGACAAGCCAATGTGCACCGAAGAGAGATAAATTAAGCCCCTCTTTTTTCGCCCGAACCCCATTCGGGTACCGTCACCCCATATCTGTGGTTGAATTTACATCATTTTGGTCGTTAAGCAACCAAAATGATGGGTAAATAACCACCGCCCAAAATATATAAGTATATTAGTAAAATATTTTTTAGATCGATGCGAACTTTTTTTGGGCGACATCGTCTTAATGTACTGAGTGGTCCTTAATGCACTCAACCCGCTTATCCTCCCTAGCGGGTTTAATCTCAACCCTCCCCAGGTTGAGTGATACTTGCCCCGGTACGCTCTCATGTTACCCCTAAATTAGCCGCCGGGGCTTTCTTTTTTCCAGAATGTCGATTTTATTTTTCCGGATCTGCAATCGCGGTAAACTTGCTTTGTGCAATGCACACCATCAATGAGTGCAGTAGGTTACAGCGTATCCAATTGCATCCATCGGTTCAAGACCCCCAGCGCTTCTTCCACCCCGGATTTTTTCAGCGCCGAAAACGCTTGCACACTGTGCTCAAAAGCATAATCCTGCAGCATTTGCTGCACTTTCTGTAAAGCTTGCGCAACTCCAGCGCGTTTCAACTTATCGCTCTTTGTCAGCAAAATATGCAATGGCATGTTAACTTGTGCACACCAGGCGATCATTTGTTCATCAACGGCTTTCATGGGATGGCGAATATCCATGGTAAGCACAACCCCCGCTAAAGATTGCCGGTGACTCAGGTAGTTTTCCACGGTGTTCTGCCATTTTAACTTCACTTCTTCGGACACTTTGGCGTAGCCATAACCGGGTAAATCCACCAGACGGTGCTCGTCATCGAGCCGAAAAAAATTAATTTGTTGGGTGCGTCCTGGGGTTTTGCTGGTTCGCGCCAGCGCGTTTTGCTGGGTAATGGTATTGATAGCACTGGATTTTCCGGAATTGGAACGGCCGGCAAAGGCCACCTCCAAACCGCTATCCTCCGGAAGTTGTGATAGTTTATCCGCACTTAACCAGTAATGCGCCTGCCGATAAGGATTCTTCATATTATAAAATTATCTTATTATCCATAAATATTATATGCTCTTTTATTAACCAATTATTGAAATACTCGTAGGTTTTTAAGTAGACTACCGTACTCTATTGGATTAGTACGTTGATCGTTAACCCTCCAATGGAAATTATCTGTACGTACGAATAAACTCGTACCCATTACAATAGAAGCGCTTAATTGTGCGGTGGAGTAAGTCCATATGTGTTTTCGTCAATATTCCATACGGGGGCTTATTACATCAACAACTCTAATTATAATAACGCTATTTGTTACAAATGTTCAGGGAGATGGAAGTGTTGAGGAAGGCCGAAAAAAAGCCCGGGCTTGTCAGGTATGTCATGGCGAGGGGGGGAAGAGTAAAAACCCCACTTATCCACGCTTAGCGGGACAACACGCCAAATACATTATCAAACAGCTTAAAGCTTTTAAATCCGGCACCCGAAAAGATCCTATAATGAACGGCATGGCGGCGACGCTGAGTCTGGATGACATGGAAGATGTGGCGGCATTTTTCCAGAGCAATGGTAGCGATAACATAGCAGAAAGATAAGGAGTTTAGATGTGACAAACCCAAGATGCTGTTTTTCAGTAAAAATGGCTACTGCGATTACGGCTGGTATGTTGTTTTTAACCGGCTCGTCGTGGGCAATGGCAGGAGATCCACAAGCGGGACAGGAAAAATCCGCCCTGTGCCAGGGTTGCCACGGCCCGGACGGCAACAGCTTGTCGCCGGAATGGCCCAATTTGGCCAGCCAGCATGCCGACTATATTGAAAAACAAGTGAAAAATTTTCAAGATGGCGTTCGCAAAGATCCGACCATGAGCTCCATGGTCATCGGGCTTTCACAAGAGGATGTTGCCGATATCGCCGCCTATTTTTCGGCACAATCGCTGGAGTCCGTGGCGACGGAAAAAGCCAAGGCCGACAGCGATATCGCGCTGGGCAAGAAGATTTATAAAGGCGGGAACACCTACAACGGCGTCCCAGCGTGTGCCGGCTGCCACGGACCCAATGGCGTAGGTAACGCCCCGGCCGTGTTTCCCAGAGTGGCCGGTCAAAAAATCGATTATTTGATTAAAACCCTGAATGACTTCCGGGCAGGCAATCGCGCCAACGATCCCAACGAGATCATGCGTAATATCGCGGCAAAATTGAGCGATCGGGAAATCAAAGCTGTGGCGGCCTATGTTTCATCGTTGCAGTGAGTCATGACACCTGCAACAGCCGAGACCTGAAATAATCACCTCAGAAAAAAATAAAAGGGGCCTGTCAGCCCCTTTTTATTTTCCGCCACAGTCAAGCGGAATGTTATTTTCGCCCCGGCGAATAAAAATAATTGGCGAACGTGGTTATGTCCTTGCTCACCCGCCGGAACAAATGATCCAGACTGACAATTGCATGTTCTAACAGATTCACCGCAATGAAAGGATGTTCCACTTTCAAGCGTTCGTACATGGCGCGGCTCAGTTTCAACATTTTAGTATTATCGGCGGCGGCAATTAACCGCACCGTTCTGGGCCGTTTGTCAAAAAAAGACATCTCGCCCAACAACTCACCTTCTTTCACCCGCGCAACTTCATTTTCTTTGCCTTCGTCATTGCGGATCAAACCGATTTCACCACTGATGATGAAATACAATGCATCACCTACTTCATCAATTTCCGCCAACACATCGCCTTTGTTAAACGTCACCATGTCGGTGTAGTCAATGAGCAGCTGAACTTCTTTGATGGTTAACGACTCGCACAAATACTGTTGGTTAAGAAACTGTGCCAATTCGATTCGATCATCGGCCATACAGGCGTTACTCCTCGGGTCGTCTCGTTATTAAAATGATTACAGATGAGCTCATCATCAGCATCTCTGTGTCGCAATAATTAATGGTACCGTTGAACTCCTGTTTTTGGCCAGTGGTTTGTGCTATTGATTACCCAAAGTGGATTGATCATCATTCACGCTATGCCAACAACATTTGTAGGCTTTTTTATCGGGCAAAGTTTGCGTTTACCAGGCCTTTTGGGTAGGCTCCTGCCGTGTTGGGTAGTTTCACTAAAAGTGACGCCGACATGGCACGATGGAGTGGATATGCGTCGCAATAGTCATTCATCGTTGCCTCCGGTTGCACAGAGCGCCTAAAGCCAGCACCCAGTGCAACCCTTGCTCCGAGGCTGGCCCCGGAAACCAAACCCCTGGCAAAAGGTCAAAATCAGCGGTATGCCACTAATTGTGCGACGACTTGTGGTATTTTTTGCAGAACCAACTCGGCAAACTTTGAAAAACAAGAGCACTTTAAAAAACAAGAACACTTTGAAAAACAAGAGCATCGAGGTTTAAAAATGAAAAAATTCGTCATCCTTGTTGCGCTGCTGTGCAGCAGTGTCATTTTGTGGCCCCTGGCCGCCAGCGCCGCAACCTACAAAGAAAAAATTCATTATGAATTGGTTCAGCCACCGCAACCCACCACCACGAAAGACAAAGTGGAAGTGGTGGAAATGTTTTGGTATGGCTGCCCACACTGCAACGCGTTAGAGCCTTACGTGGAACGCTGGTTAAAACGCAAACCGGAAAATGCTGAATTTGTTCGTATCCCGGCCGTTTTCCAACCCAGTTGGGAATTGCACGCCCGGGCTTTTTATACAGCGGAAATCCTGGGCGTGCTGGATAAAACCCACTCCGCCATGTTCGAAGCCATTCACAACCAAAAACGCCGACTTGGCACCGAGCCGGAAATTATGGAATTTTTTGCCGAACACGGTGTTAAGAACGAAGACTTTAAACGGGTGTTTCATTCCTTCGCCGTTGAAGCCAAAGTCCGCCGCGCTAAAGATCTCAGCCAGCGCTACGGCATTAAGGGAGTTCCAGCCATCATCGTCAACGGAAAATATCGCACCGGCGCCCAACTGGCCGGCGGCAATGCCAATATCTTCAAAGTGGTGAATTTTCTGGTGGACAAGGAAAAACAGTAACCCCTGCCAACAGCGCGGTTTCAGGTGGTGTAGTATGTTGGGGGTAAAATGAAGGCCGCTGAGCTATTTGTTAAATGCCTGGAAAATGAAGGCATAGAAGCTATTTTTGGCATCCCGGGTGAAGAAAATCTCGATGTCATGGATGCCTTACTAGACTCCCCCATACAATTCATCACCACCCGCCATGAACAAGGCGCCGCGTTTATGGCCGATGTTTATGGCAGGCTGACCGGCAAAGCCGGCGTGTGTATGTCAACGTTAGGCCCGGGCGCAACCAATCTCATCACCGGCGTGGCCGATGCGAATATGGACCACGCCCCTTTGGTGGCCATTGCCGGGCAGGCCGATACCCATCGCTTGCACAAGGAGTCCCACCAAGTGTTGGATCTGGAGGAAATTTTCCGGCCCATCACTAAATACTCATCACGCTTGTTAGCCCCGGACATCATTCCGGAAGTAATCCGCAAGGCTTTTAAACTTGCGCAAACGGATAAAACCGGCGCGTGTTTTATCGAATTTCCGGAAAACATCGCCAAGCTGTCGATAGACAGTCAACCGTTGCCGGTGAAACACCCCGTGATGCCGGAGCCACCGGCAGAACGGGTGCAAAAAGCCGCAGAGATTATTTCCGCCGCCAAGCAACCCATCATCCTGGCCGGCAACGGTGCGATACGCACCGGCGCCAGCCGCCATGTGGCGAATTTTGCACACCGCCTGAACATTCCCTTGACCAATACGTTTATGGCCAAAGGTGTCATTCCGTTTAAACATCCCATGGCTCTGGGCAGCGCTGGCCTGCAATCGCAGGACTATGTGAATTTCGGTTTTGAGAAAGCCGATGTCATTATTTGTGTGGGCTATGACCTGGTGGAATACCATCCGCATTTATGGCACCCCACCAAAGACCGAAAAATCATCCACATCGATACGGTTTCAGCGGAAGTGGATGCTTATTATCCGGTAACCGTAGGGGTTATCGGCGACATACGCCATTCACTGGACCGGATTGCGGCGGCGAGCAAACCGCATCAAGGCCACACCATGCGCCCGTTGCGTGATGCCTTGATCGATGAAATGCGCCGCCATAGCAAGGACCGCGGCTTCCCGATCAAGCCGCAAAAAATCATTTGGGACTTGCGCACCGCCATGGCGCTGGAAGACATTGCCATCTGCGACGTGGGCGCCCATAAAATGTGGATGGCGCGCATGTTCCGTTGCGAACATCCCAACACCTGCATCATTTCCAACGGTTTTGCCAGTATGGGAATCGCCGTGCCTGGTGCTATTGCCGCCAAACTGGCGTATCCTGAGCGCAGCATCGTTGCTGTCACCGGCGATGCCGGTTTCATGATGAATTCGCAGGAAATTGAAACCGCCATGCGCCTGAACACACCTATTGTCATATTAATATGGAATGATTCGGGTTACGGCTTGATCGAATGGAAACAAATGAACAGTTTTGGCCGCAAATCCCACGTGGATTTCAATAATCCGGATTTTGTGCAATACGCCCAGTCGTTTGGTGCGAAAGGTTATCGCATTGCGCATTCTGATGAACTGTTAACTGTATTAAATCAAGCGTTGGCCGATAACACCGTCAGCGTTATTGACTGCCCTGTGGATTACAGTGAGAATTTGCGGTTGACCGAAAAACTCGGTGAGATGGTGGCCCCCATTTAGAGCCAAGCACGTAGTATTTAGCTCCTGGAAAAGGTTTATAGACTCAAATCGATGCATACAGACTTCAACTCTGATGATAACCCATTCATCGCAGATCCCGCCGCCGCCAGCGGGAAAAAGCGGTTGCGATTATTGAGTTATAACATCCAGGTGGGTATTGCCGCGGTGTCCATTCGCGATTACATCACCATGTCCTGGAAGCACGTGCTACCCCATGCGCAAATCTACGAAAACCTGGAAAAAATCGCCCAGGCCATCACCACGTTTGACATTGTTGCCTTGCAGGAAGTAGACGCCGGCAGCTTGCGCAGCAGCTTTGTGAACCAAATAGAATTTTTAGCCCGCAAGGGCGACTTCCCCTATTGGTACCATCAAACCAACCGGGAAATCGGCATATTGACCAAGCACAGCAATGGCGTGTTAAGCAAATATCAGCCCATTGAAGTGCAAGATTATAAACTGCCGGGCCCCATTCCCGGCCGCGGTGTCATGCTGGTACGCTATGGGGATTTCAACAATCCACTCATTCTCATGGTGGTGCACCTGGCGCTGGGCAAGCGCGCCCGCCAGCGGCAACTTGAATTCATCGGTGAAATCGTCAACTGCTATGAACATGTCATCGTCATGGGTGACATGAACTGCTCCCCTGACAGTCCCGAAATGGCCTATTTAATCAACACCACGCACCTGGTGGATCCGCAACACGGTTTAAAAACCTACCCCAGTTGGAGGCCCATGCGGCGCATCGACCATATCCTGGCATCAACGTCGCTGGAAGTGCACGACGTACACGTGTTGGATCACATGTTATCCGACCATCTGCCCATCGCCATGGAAATCTCCCTGCCCGCGGATATGGAAATCGCGGCTTAATCGCAAACTTTTAACAACCTCAACCGCCAAGAACGGAACACACAAAAACATACTCAACACGAAGGGCAGGAAGATTGTATTGCTGAATTCTTTTCTTCGTGGTGAATATTAAAAATCTGGGCTCCCCTGGCAGTTTCATTAGAAACTCAATTTTTCCCAGCCGCTGCCGCTAGTGAAGTGGGTATATCATTAACTGCGGACGGCCATGGATAACGCAGACGATTGGAAACAAAAATATTTTCTAAGCCTGGAAAAACTCGAACAGCTTGAGCACAAAACCCGGTCCTGGGAGGATCTGGAAAACCTGTTGCGCCTGGCCATGAGCCGCGTCGCCGTGGCCGCGCAAGGCGTGGACCCGGTGCTGGACAAACATCTCCAGTCGCTGCGTAATTCAGTTCGCTCGGGCGATTATCCGGCGCTGGAAGACATCATCGAAAAAATCTCCACGACCGTGAAACGCTTGGATGAACAGCGTCAGCACAACCCCTCCAGCGCCAGTACCGCCCCCCAACTACTGCTCAATTTGCTGGAACAACTGAAATTTCCCAAGCGGTACAAAAAGCGCCTCAAAGCTTTGCGCAAAAGTATTCAAGCGCTGGATGACAGCGATCCTGTGGATACGGTGTTGCATGATTTTGTCGGCTTGCTTAATGAAACCATTCACTCGAATGCCGGCCCGGCAACGCAGGTCGGTGACGACTCTCGCGACGAAACTCGCGACGAAACTCGTGACGACTCTGGCAACGAAACTCGCGGCAATTCTGGCGAAGATTCTGACGACAAAAAAGGATTTTTCGGCCGTTGGTTCGGCGCTCAGGCCGCCTCCAGCGACAACCAAGCCGCACTGCGCTCTGACCAGGGAGCGCCCTTTCTTCAGGGTAGCGAGACGATCAGCGGCGCTGCAACCACCGATATGGCGGAAACTCCCTTAGCGCAATCCACACCACCGAGCCGTCCCGCGCCGACACAACCGGCGGATGATTCAACCGGCTCAGCCCCGCAATCCAAGCGATACCGTTCTATTCAGTGGGGCGACAGCGAGCAAAATATTATCGCCAACTTCTGTTTGCGCTTGCTCGAAGCGCTGAACTTTCCCGCGTCGCTGCAAGAACACGTGCAAACCCTGCGTGACCTATTGACCGAAGGGTTCGACATGGTGGAAACCGGCAGCATTATTCAGAAGATTGCCGATTTAATTACCGCCACCCGGGTACAGGTGGAAAAGGAAAAACGCGAACTGCAAGATTTTTTGCATCACTTGACCGGCCATTTACAAGACATTGACCATCAGCTCAGCGGCGCGGAAACCTCCCGGCGAGCACACCAGCAACACAATCTGCTGCTCAACACTGCCGTACAGGAACAGGTCAACTATATCGAATCCACGGTTAACGAAGCTTCGGAAATGTCGCAGCTTAAATCCTCTATCCAGCAGCATTTACTCACCATTCGCCGCCATTTCGAAGAGCACCGCCAGTTGGAAGAACAACAACAACAGCAACTGGAAGACGCCCTGGCACGGTCCAATGCGCGGCTGCACGCCCTGGAAAATGAAAGCCAACAACTGCGTCAACGCTTGAACCAGGAGCACCAACAAGCCATCCATGATTCGCTAACGGGCGTATTCAATCGCCTGGCGTATGAAGAACGCATCGAACAGGAGTTCGCCCGCTGGAAACGGTATCAACAGCCATTGGTTATGCTGATTTTCGATATTGATCATTTTAAAAAAATCAACGATACCTATGGCCACAAAGCCGGTGACAAGGCATTGAAATTGATTGCCAAAACCCTGCAGAAAAACTTGCGCGAATCGGATTTTCTCGCCCGCTTCGGCGGTGAGGAATTCATCGTCTTAATGCCGCAAACCGAATTGGAGGCCGCCCTGGGCGCCGCCGAAAAACTGCGCGACGCGGTACTGGCCAACCAATTTCACTATCAGCAGAAACGGGTGCACATTACCATCTCCTGCGGTGCCACCCAATTCAAAGAGGATGACAACGTCGATACCGCGTTTCAACGCGCTGACCAGGCGCTGTACAACGCCAAGCAACACGGCAGAAACCGCTGCGAGGGCTGCTAAAGGCAACGAAAAAATCGCCAACACTCTCAAACAGGACCGTATGAAACATCGCCGACCTTGAGGTCTTGGCGTTTGCCTTAAAGGCGGTGCTTGCTGTGCCGTGGCGCATATGGTTCAATGCTTTTTCCCTTGTATTCTTTCTAGTAGTCACTATCACTCAAACCATGAGCCGACGCAGCAAAAGCGCGAACGACCCCCAACATGCCAGCGATACCGACAAAGTCCGTATCGATAAATGGCTGTGGGCGGCGCGGTTTTTCAAAACCCGGGCGCTGGCCATAGAAGCCATTAAGGGCGGCAAAGTCAGCCACAGCGGGCAGCGGGTAAAACCCAGCAAAGAACTGCAAGTGGGCGATGAACTGAGCATACGCCAGGGATATGCCGTGAAAACCGTTATCATCAAGGCCTTGTCGGGTAAGCGAGGTCCTGCGGCTCAGGCGGCCTTGTTATACGAAGAAACCCTGGAAAGCGTGCAACAGCGGGAACGGTTAAAAGCCCAGTTTCAAGCGCAGCCTGCCATGCGCCGGTCCGGATTGGGCCGGCCCACCAAACGCGAGCGACGCCAAATCGTGGCATTCACGGTAAAAAGTTGAAGTCCTCTTTCACTACCGACACCCCGCACTCACGCCATCGTGCACGCACCGGCTACCGGGAGTCTTTATGGCGCGAAGCCGGTACGCTGAGCAAATCCAGCGTCTCCGGCCAGCTGTGGGTGTGGTTATCGGACAACGGGTCTCTCACCCGGCGTTTGCGCAGTAGATGCACCGGACAATTCCGGGTGAAAATTATCGCCCAGGGCTGGGAGCCACCCCTGATCAATGAAGCGCATCATCTGAAAATATCGATTCACCGATGGATTTTTCGTCGTGAAGTGGTGTTGTACTGCGACAACAGGCCCATGGTGTACGCCCGCACGGTAATCCCGGCCCGCACGCTAAAAGGCCGCTTAAGCCGCCTGGCCGATTTGGGGGAAAAACCGCTGGGAGAAATTTTATTCACCGATCCTCACATCCAGCGCTGCGATTTGGAAATTGCCCGCTTACGGCCTGGTGAGTTACTCTTTGAAAACGCCCGGCGCACATTAGCGGATATGCCAGCATCAATCGAAGCCATCTGGGCGAGACGTTCCACTTTCGCTTATCATGATAAAAAGTTACTGGTAAGCGAAATCTTTTTACCGAATCAAGAGTTTGGATATAACTTAAACGCTTAGAATTTATCGTCTGCGTATGATGAGTGCTGACACCTTAAAAAACCGCACATTAAATTATGCGTTGCTGATGCGCTTTGACCGGCCCATCGGCATTTATTTATTACTGTGGCCGGCGTTGTGGGCGTTGTGGATTGCAGGACAAGGCCAACCCAGCCTGCAAAACACGTTTATTTTTATTATGGGTGTCATTTTAATGCGCGCTGCCGGCTGTGTGATTAATGATTTTGCCGACCGCAATATTGACCCCTTCGTCAAACGCACTGAGCACCGGCCTTTGGCCACCGGGGCTGTGAGCGCCAAAGAAGCCATTGCGTTGTTTGTAACACTGGGTTTGATCGCGTTTCTCCTGGTCTTGTTTACCAACTGGCTCACTTTCGGCTTATCCTTCGCCGCGCTGTTTTTGGCCGTGTTATACCCGTTTACCAAACGCTATACTTATATGCCACAGGCGTTCCTGGGCCTGGCGTTCGGCTGGGCGGTGCCCATGGCGTTCGCCGCCGAAACCGGATCCGTGCCGCTAGTGGCCTGGCTGATTTTAACCGCGACTGTGTTGTGGGCTACAGCATACGACACCATGTACGCCATGGTGGATCGTGACGATGACATCCGCATCGGGGTGAAATCCACGGCGATCTTATTTGGCGATTCCGATGTGATGATCATCGGCGCCATCCAGGTGTTGTTTTTCATCACCTTGTTGATCGTGGGAAACAAACTGCAATTGGGCGCATATTATTACGCCGGCGTGCTAGTGGCGACAGGATTCGCCGTCTATCAGCAATACCTCATCCGCGAGCGCGAGCCCGGCCAGTGTTTGAAAGCGTTTCTTAATAACAACTGGGTGGGCGCCGCCGTCTTCGTGGGTATCGTATTGCACTATATGTTGGGTTCCTGAACGCTGCACATGCCGCGGGTTTGCGGTATTATTCGTGGCTCGTGATTGGTGGCTGGTGGTTGGTGGTTGGTGAACAACAAATTGCAGAATACGAATCGTGCGCAACCAACAACGAGCCAAACCATAATCAACGAACCACCAATACTAATAACGAACCACCAACAACTAACCACTACATAATGCTGTATTTGTATATTCTCGCCATCGCCGGCGGGCTCGCCCTGCTGGTGTGGAGTGCCGACAAATTCGTGATGGGCGCCTCGGCCACAGCCTATAACCTGGGCGTGCCCACTCTCATCATCGGCATTATCATCATGGGATTCGGCACCTCGGCGCCAGAGATTTTTGTCGGCGCCATCGCGGCCTGGCAAAATACGCCTGGGGTGGCCATAGGTAACGCCATCGGCTCGAATATCGCCAATATTGCGCTGGTGTTGGGCATAGGCGCGTTAATTGCGCCTTTGACGGTCTCCTCGCGGGTGTTGCGCCGTGAGTACCCTATTTTATTCGGTATCACCTGCTTTTTACTGCTACTCATGATCGACCTGGAGCTGAGCCGTCTGGATGGCTGGTTGTTACTGGGCGGCGCCGTCGGTATGACTCTATGGCTTATGTGGTTGAGCCTGGGCAGCAGCCGCAAAGCGGATCCTCTGGAAACTGAATTCGACGCTGAGGTTCCCCACGGCATCAGCACCCAAAAAGCGTTGTTGTGGACGTTTGCCTCCCTGGTCATTTTGATCGGCAGCTCCCATCTGTTAGTGTGGGGCGCCGTGGAACTGGCGCACAGGTTCGGCGTCAATGACCTGGTCATAGGACTGACTATCGTGGCCATAGGCACCAGCCTGCCGGAGCTGGCGGTCACCGTATCGGCGGCGCTGAAAAAAGAACATGATATTATTGTCGGGAACGTCATCGGCTCCAATATGTTTAATTCCCTGGCGGTGATTGGCATTGCCAGTACGATTCAGCCCGCCGGATTGTCGCAACTGGTGTTATACCGGGACTTTGCCGTGATGTTCGCGTTGACCATTGCGATGTTTATTCTGGCGTATGGATTTCGCGGCGTAGGTAGAATCAACCGCATCGAAGCGCTTATCCTGCTGGCGTGTTATCTGGGTTACATGTTCTGGTTATACGAATCCGAAATTGCCGGCGTACAGACCAATATTTAGTATTCAGCGCATTGGGGATTAATACCGTGGACAAAGACAAACTCATGACACTCGCCAAGGCTGTGCTGGACAATGAAGCTGGCGCCGTGGCCGCGATGAAATCTCAGATCAACGAGGTTTTTGTGAAAGCCTGCCGGTTAATGCTGGACTGTGAAGGTCGCATTATCGTCATGGGTATGGGTAAATCCGGGCATATCGGCGGTAAAATCGCGGCCACTTTGGCCAGTACGGGAAGCCCGGCTTTTTTTGTGCACCCCGGCGAAGCCAGCCATGGTGATATGGGCATGATTACCCGCAAAGACGTGGTGCTGGTGCTTTCCAACTCTGGGGAAACCGATGAAATTCGCACCTTATTACCGTTAATCAAACGCCTGGGAGCGCCCTTAGTGGCCTTAACCGGCAATCCCACCTCCACCCTGGCCAAAGCGGCGGATGCCCACATCCATATCCAAGTGGAAAAAGAAGCCTGCCCGCTAGGCTTGGCGCCGACCACCAGCACCACTGTCGCCTTGGCCATTGGCGATGCATTGGCCATTTCATTGCTGGAGCAACGTGGTTTCACCGCCGACGATTTTGCGTTTTCCCACCCGGCCGGGCAGTTGGGTCGCCGTTTATTACTGCATGTAAGAGATATTATGCACACCGGTGCCGCCATCCCTAAAGTTCATTGGCAAGCTTCCTTAAAGGAAGCGCTCATTGAAATGACCCAAAAAAGTCTGGGCATGACCGTCATCGTCGACGAGCAGGATAAAATCGCCGGGGTGTTTACCGATGGTGATTTACGCCGCTTGCTGGATCACGGCGAGGTAAACATTTCCACTATCAGCATTGCCGAGGTCATGATAAAAAACTGCAAAACGGGCAAGCAAGATATGCTGGCTTCCGAAGTGCTGGCCATGATGGAAAAACATAAAATCAACGCCATGCCCATTACCGATGAGCGAAATTGCTTGATTGGGGCGATTAACTTTCAGGATCTGTTGCGGGCAGGCGTGGTTTAGCTTTGTGAAATACACCACGAAGAGCACGAAGAGATAAAAAAACTCATATCACGTCTGAAGAAATAGTTTTGTCTTCGTGTTCTTCGTGGTAAATAATTAAAATGCTTGGTTTAATCACGTGCTTCAAGCCAATAGACAAATGGATAGACTATGGAACAAATCAAAGCAAAAGCGGCAAAGATCAAGCTGGTGATTTTTGATGTGGACGGTGTACTCACCAATGGCAGTTTGTTTTACGGTGACGATGGCCAGGAATACAAAGCGTTTCACTCGCGCGACGGTCATGGCATGAAGATGTTGCAAAAAAGCGGCGTGGACATCGCCTTTATCACCGGCCGCACTTCCGATGTGGTCAGTCACCGGGCAAAAAACCTGGGCATCGAGCACGTCTATCAAGGCCAGTTGCAAAAATTGCCGGCGTTTAAGACCTTATTGGAAAAGCTCAATCTCCTACCTGAGGAGGTCGCTTACGTGGGCGACGATGTGGTGGATTTGCCAGTAATGATACGGGTGGGTTTGGCCATCACTGTCGATGACGGCCATGAGCTGGCGAAAAAACACGCCCACTGGATTACACAACATCGCGGTGGCCAAGGTGCGGCCCGGGAAATTTGCGAATTCATCATGCAAGCCCAGGGCACATGGGATACGTTGATC
Organism: Gammaproteobacteria bacterium; assembly: GCA_022340845.1. Classification (GTDB taxonomy): domain Bacteria; phylum Pseudomonadota; class Gammaproteobacteria; order SZUA-152; family SZUA-152; genus JAJDNG01. The sequence continues at coordinate 16,113 of JAJDNG010000063.1, forward strand.
CGAGACTATATTTCCTGATCGCAACTCAGTTTACAAACTATGTTAAAAAATTTCCTCACCCCAACCCTGCTGGTCCTAGCAGCTACACTCAGCTGGTGGTATATTAAAACCCTGGATAAAAGCCTTGCCCAGAAGCCTGCCGCCACCACCAAAGGCCCGGATTATTTCATGTACGATACGGTATCCACGATCATGGATGAGACCGGTGAACCCAAACACCGACTGAAAACAGCGTATCTGGCACATTTTTCCGAGGACAATCGAACCGAATTGCAACAAGCCGATCTAACCCTGCATCAACAAGACGGCAGCTTATGGTCCATAAAAGCCAACCGCGGCACGTTATTCCAGGAAACCGAACAACTTTATTTAGCAGGAAATGTCACTATCGAAAGACCCCCACAAATGGACGCCCAGGTGGAAAACGGCACGAACGCGGCAGCGACACTGCCTCCTGAACAATCCGGCATAAAAATCCAAACTGAAAGACTGCATGTTGATCCCAATTTACAAATTGCCCAAACCGAAGATCCCGTCGTGATCAGCAACCCAGCGGTCCAGGTCAACGCGATTGGTATGAAAGCCAATTTACAGACAAAATCCGTCGAATTATTGGCAAAGGTTAGAGGCGTTTATGAACCCCAGCATTAACTCTTTCAGCCACGCGCTGCCGGACAACGCTATGAAGCGCGCCCTGGAAATTTTGTTGTGCGCCTTTTTATTGGGCGTTAGCGCGCATGCAGTGCAGG
>JAJDNG010000082.1 GCA_022340845.1 Gammaproteobacteria bacterium
AATAAGCGATGCGTACTTGCACTGGGAAAGCGCCGAGACTGCCCGCACGATACAGAAAGTGTAATACCTGTATGCCACATAGGATAATAACCGGGATAAAACCCGGGAACCAACCGGCCAACCCACCGATCAACAACACATCGGTGAGCAGCCAGTAGATCCATGCCAAATCGACTTCAGGCTTAACCGCCATGACGAAAATCCGGTTTGCCAGCGTAAAAATTGACTGCGTGTACAAACAAGTCCTTGGCCACTTTGGCTTCCGCCGTCGTGTTATAAAAGCAATTGAACCGTTGCACCACGCGGCCACCGCTTAACCCGACTTCAGCGGCAATCTCGCTCACTTCATTTTCCACCATGGCGCCGCCGACGCAAGCCGCCCATAAGGTCGGATCACAACGTGCATCCAGAGTTAACTCCCGCTGTACAACCACATCCGCCATGAATAAACGTCCGCCCGGTTTTAATACCCGGTGGATCTCGCGGAATACCTGAACCTTATCGGGCGCTAAATTGACCACGCCATTGGATATAACTACGTCGACGCTTTCATCGGCTACCGGAAGGTCTTCGAAAAAACCTTCACGGATATCCACGATGCGTGACATACCAGCTAACTCAGCCGCCGCGGTAGCGCACTCGCGCATTGCCGGAGTCATGTCGACGCCGATGGCGTGACCCGTGGGTCCTACACGCCGGGCGGCCAACAGCAAATCCATACCTGCACCGCAGGCGTGGTCAAGCACGGTCTCTCCGGGGCGAATCCCGACGATATCGGGGGCCGATTCGCCAATGCGTATGGGATTACCCACGCCAGCGAAACGCGCGGTGCATTCCTCCGGCAGCTGGGCCAGTTCCTCAGCGTTGTAACCCAAGTGAGTCTGCGCGTATTGCGGCCCACGATGAAAATGATAATCACCGTGCGGGTTGCGGGCCACTTGATCATAGGTGGCCCGCACTTGTTCACGTAAGAATGCACTGTCAAAATTTACCGGTGCTATGGAAGCCATTTCAATTCTCCTTTGTTAGTAGTTAGTGGTTAGTGGTTAGTGATTCGTGGATCGGTAGCCCGGATGTAACGTAGTGGAATCCGGGATTAGGCGGGTGCTGCTATCCTATCCCTGGATTACATCCAGGCTACGTACCTTTACTCATTGGACGTTCATTGCACGATGGGCGCTAAGGCTTCGTTGATGCGTTGGCCTTGTTGCTCGTTGATCATGCTGCCCAGCACTGTCTGAAAGCGCGGCTCTTGCACGCCGGAGATGATGTATTGCCAACGGTACGCTTTCAATACGCCATCACGGATGCGCTGCTCCTCACCCTTGCTGAAAGAACGGCCGCAGATTTTCATAAAATAGTCGCTGTCTGCAGCTGACTGCACTTGCAAGATGCCATCCACGGCGGCCACCAGGTCGATCAAGTCGCCCACAGCATGATCGCGCTCGTCACTGTTCAAGGCGTTGTCTTCGCGCACCCATTCCAACTCATCCATGATGGCGTGTTGCGATTCTTCCCGCCAGTGGTACAAGAACACGTCTTTGTAAAGCTCTGACAAGTCTTCATCCGGCTCGATGCTTTGCTTGTAATGCGCCTGGGTGAACAATTCGATATGGCAAGTCAACGCCAATACCGCCCAGGTGGATTTACCTAACACGGCCTTAGCCACCTCATTGGGGTCCGGTGCGAAGGTGTAACCCTCAGGCATGTGCTCGGCAATCATTTCGTCGATACGGCGAAACAATTCCTGGTGCTTCAGTTCCTCGTCACTGAATCGCACCAAGGCCTCCAGCGCAACCTGGTCGCCCAACCAATGATCCTGGCTGACTTCCATGATTTTGGCGCAGATAAACCGTTCCACCAGGCCGAAGATGTTGGCATAGGAGCGGCCTTGAATTTGACTGAGCCGTTTTTTCTCCTCTGTATTGAGAAAGTCGAACTGATCGACTTTCGATAAGCCATCCGGCAGGAATTTCTTGCTGAAGTTAAACTGGCGGCCGCGAAATACATCGTTATCAATATCCCAACGAATGCGTTTGGATACTTCGATGCATTTGGCATAGCGCGCGGTGTCAATGCCTTGATTCACTACATTGCTCATTGCATTCATGGTAGTTCTCCTTTGTTTGAATGGTTAGTGTCTATATATAGTGGGTTTACATTCCGATAAGCCGTGCATCAACGCCTTGGTCGTGCACACCTTGCACCAGGCTTGTTGCACTGACCACGCGGGGATCGTAATCCACCAGCAATAACTGACGGGTACGATGATTACTGCGCGTGCCGAACACACCGTCTTGCTCGCGAAGGAAACGCTCGATCCGATCTCGGTGTTGTTCCGTCAGCGTATTGCCGACATACACTACAACATTGGCTTTGCTTAATTTATTTTGCTTCATGGTGATGTCCCCTTTAGTCATATCAATTGTCAAATCTGCCCTGTACGCTGAAAGTGAATCACGATTTAATCAGCGTTAGGAATAAGATTAGAGGGGAAATGTATCTGCGGGATTTCAGTAAAGGGGGAGATTGTTATTGGAATGTTTCAGGGTGGTAAACGTGCGGAAATTATTCGTATTTACCGTAACAGCTTTCACTGTGCATTCACCACGAGGAGCACCAATAATACAGAGAACACAGAGAACACAGAGAACACAGAGATAAGAAATCCAAATAATCCTGGTGTTCGATAGATTGTTATTAACTCCTTCGCGATCTTCGCCGTGAATGAAAAAAACGGAACTTCGACCGCAACCTGGATGATTAGCGCACCTTGTTGACAGCCAGCAATTGCATAAGCAATGTAAAAAACGCCTCCACATCAATAGGCTTTTTCACCAGCGCGCGAATACCCATTTCTAATATTTTGTCTTCCGAGACTTGTTCGCTGAACCCCGTATACAAGATTACCGGTATGTGCGGGCGCAGTTTTATCATTTGCTCCGCCACTTGCAGCCCAGTGATTTTCGGCATGGTTTGATCCAGTATCACAAGATCAAACTGCTCGGGATCTTCGGCAAAGCATTTCAAACCATCGATGCCGTTGTTAAACGAGGTGACTTCAAGACCCCAATCCGACAGCATGTCCTGCATGAATTCGCTGACCGTAAAATCGTCGTCCACCAGCAAGACGCGGCCTTGCAAAACATGATCCGGCGCTGTCTCACCGGTGGTTAATTCCGGCGATTGAGCAAACACATCCACCGGTGTCGTTATGGGAGGAAGTAAAACCTTGAATATTGAACCGCGGTCAGTTTCCGTGTCGACAACAATATGCCCCTTACACTCATGCACGATTCCATGCACCGTAGCCAGGCCCATGCCGCTGCCCTTACCCACGTCCTTGGTGGAAAAAAACGGCTCGAACATTCTGTCGATGATCTCCTGGGGGATGCCGGGACCACTGTCGGCCACTGATATCTGGACATAATCACCGCTAATGGGTTTACGGCAAGAGGTGCAGACACAATCGCTACAATTCACTTGGCGCACATTAAGGGTTAACCGGCCATTGCCCTGCATGGCGTCGCGGGCATTGATGATTAGGTTCATTACCACTTGTTCCACATGCACGGGATCCACCATCACGGCTGGCGTACAGGCAAAATCGGTTTGCATTTCTATGGTGGAAGGCAAAGTGGATTCGAACAACTTGACGGTTTCTTTGAGCAAGGGCGTCAACGACAACACTTTAGGTTCGCCGCGCTGGCCCCGGCTGAACGTGAGCATTTGCTGAATCAAATCGCGGGCGCGCTGCACCGCTTTTTGCGAACGGACCAGGTATTTCTGCAATTTTTCATCATCGCTGCGGGCCACCCTTTCGCCTGCCATGACGATGTAGCCCATGACGCCGGTTAATATATTATTGAAATCATGGGCCACACCACCGGTCAAATGGCCCAGGGCCTCCATTTTCTGCGCCTGTCGCAGTTGCACTTCCAAACGACTGCGTTCCATCTCCGACTGTTTGCGCTCGGTGATATCCCGCAGATAACCGATGAAAATCTCGCCATCGCGCCCCTGAGCGACATCGATAGCCAGCTCGGCGGGGAACTCGCTGCCGTTGGCCCGTTGCGCGGTGACTTCCAGGCGTTTGCCCAGATAAGGACCTTCACCGGTTTTGAAATAATGCGCTATGCCTTGCACGTGGGCGCTGCGAAAACGCGGCGGGATGATTAAGTCGGCCAAAGGTTTGCCGATGACTTGATGTTTGTTAAAGCCAAAACAAGTTTCGGAGGCAGGATTAAATTCCACGATGTTGCCTTTGGCATCCATGCCGATAATACAGTCCAGAGCGGCCTCTACGGTAGCGCGCAGGCGGTCTTCGCTCTTGGCCAGAGCATCTTCACGCTCCTTACGCTCGGTGATGTCGCGGGTGATGGCAAGAATCCGGTCGACACCGCCGATGCTGGCGCGCTTGATATACACTTCATCCCAACGCAGCGAGCCGTCTTTATTTTTACGGTGCCACTCCAGTTGCTGCGGCTCGCCCTGTTTTGCTTTTTGGATATACTTCACCGCCGTGTCCATAGTGTAAGGTGGCACGCCGGAGCCTAGCTGGCTCACGTCCATGTTCAGAAATTCTTCACGGCTGTAGCCGTAGACGCTGCACGCTTTGGGATTGACATCGATTATAGCGCCGGTATCGATATCGTGAATAAAAATCACGTCTTCGTACGCATCGAAAATGGTCCGGTAACTGTCTTCGGAAATGCGCCGCGCTTTATCGGCGTTACAGCGTTCGATTTCCACGGCGGCCCGCACGGAGAATATTTTCAGCACGGCTTCGATTAATTCGGGATGCTGCAGCGGCTTGCCATCCAGCACCGCCATTAAGCCTATGGCCTGACCGCTGGAATCATATAGCGGTAGTGCGGCATAACCTTCGGCGTTCAACGACACAAGGTGCTTGTCGGGAAACAATTGCTGCACTTGGCAGGGATAGTAGCGGAATTGCTGATTAATAACGTTTTGACACGGCGTACCGTCCAGGCTGTATTCAAAGCCGTCGTCGAATTCACCGTTAAAATAGCCCGCGAGAACATTGACTCGGTCGGCGTGTCCTTCCGGGAGGATGCCGATGAACGCGTGTTGCACCTCAAGCGCCAGTGCGGCATGGCGGGCCAGTTCGCGAAAAATATTGTCGTGGTAAACCCCGGCCACGCCTTGCGCCGCCAAGCGCAATGCATTTTGCAGACAATCCGCGTTGATTTCGGTTAACGTGGTTTCCGACTCTGTTGTCAGCTGGATGTTGGGCACTTGAGCATATTCCGGATCCGGTTCATAAATAATAGTGTATCACCGTCCTAAGCGAAGACCCGCCGTTTGCCGAGATTGAAACAATTGAAACAAAGCGGAAACAGTACCCGGCTTAAACAGGCTTCGCTTGCGGCACGAACATATAACCAACCCCGCGGACGGTTTTGATCACTTGTGGCTTGTTGGCATCAATTTCGATTTTACGGCGTAAGCGGGCGATTCGGATGTCGATACTGCGATCGTACGGATCCCAATCGCGGTTTTGAGTCAGGCTGAGAATCTGGTCGCGGGTCAATGGCCGGTTTGGCCGTTCGGCGAATATCTTCAGCAGTTCAAATTCCATAGTGGTCATGGGAATTTCTTCATCGGCGGCGGAGAACAATTGATAGGAGTTTAAATCCAGCGTACACAGCCCGAAGCGTACGCGGCTTGCCGAGTCACTGGCCACGTCCTGCTGCATGGATTGTGGCATTGAAGGTTGAGCGCGCTGATATCGCCGCACGACGCTTTTCAGTCTGGCGCGCAGTTCACGGGGATCAAACGGTTTGGCAAGATAGTCATCCGCGCCCACTTCCAGGCCGACTATGCGATCTATGGTTTCTCCGGCGCCCGACACCATGATGATGCCGATGTCGTAATGTTCGCGTACGTAGCGCGCCAGGCTTAAGCCGTCTTCCCCCGGCAGTCCCACGTCCAGTAACACCACATGGGGAAGCGCTGTGCTCAGTTGTTCACGCATGCCGGCACCTGAGTCCGCTTCATAGACTTGATATTGATTGGATTCCAGATAGTCTCTGAGCATTTCCCGTATGGCCGGGTCGTCATCGACGATCAGTACGCAGCAGTTGTCCGACACCATTCACTCTCCAGCCCACTTACAAAGCCCCACAATGATCCTGCATTATATTGCCATTGGATAGTGAATAACAGCTTTACACCTCCCACTCACGGTGGTTTGACACTGCCGGAGCTTGGTCTTATATTAGCTGCGATGCGGCGGCGAAAAGCTTGGGCTGGGGGATATGCCGGCGGGCTTCACCGGTGACGCATCACTACATAATAACATTCAAACAAACACAATCTCATGACAACTAGAACACTAATCTTTGTTTTATTTTTACTGGCCTCGTGGGGTTGCTCGTTTATGGATGTAGATCATAAATACGAGCCCAACGCACCATTTTCCTCTTATAAGAATTATCACTGGATGCAGGGATTGAAAGACGCGCCGGAACCCGAGATTGACGAAGAATGGGATAACCTGATCCGCAGCAAAATTGACCAGGCGCTGGCCGACAAGGGATTTAACGAGTCGTTGGTGGAAAAAGCCGATTTTTTAATAAATTATCAATTTATTACCCAGGAACGGATTGCGGTAAGCCAAAAGGAAACTTCTTACCGGCATCTCAACTATCGATACCCGGATTCGATGAATGTAGACACTTATTCCTACCGCACCGGCTCGCTGATTCTGGATGTAATCGACCCAGAAGCCAAGGAGGTGGTCTGGCAAGGGCACGTGTATGGTTTTATGGATGTGCACACGGACCCGGAAAAACAAGAAAAACGCCTGGAAAAAGCCGTAGCCATGCTGTTGTCCAAATTTCCACCCCAATAGTCATAAAACTATTTTATGCATTCAGTAAAAAAACAATAGAGCATCTTGAATGTTTTTTGTTCATTTCTGTCAAAACCCATCGTGAATCCAGCATAATATCTGGCTAAAATATAGATATTGCAGGGATGTTGGTTATATTTTTTGCATACACAACCAACACACATAGTTTATTTTTCAGTCCGTAACTCGATACAGCAACAGAAAAGGAAACATCATCCAGTGGCCAGACGCAACCGGCGACGCAGAAGCAAACGCAGCTACCGTTTTCCGCTGCTTTCCAACCCAATAGCCAGCATAGCCGATGCTATTGGGCAAAGCCGTTTTGCCGTAAATGCCCGTTATTATTGGCGGGAATTCGGTACGATCAATCAGGTTTTGCTGGTTGCGGCGGCGGTTTTCGTGCTGTCCACTTCCGCCACGCTGTACAAGGTATTTAAAGATAAATACGAAATGCGGGAAATCCGCTGCCTGGCGATGAACATATATCATGAAGCCCGCGGTGAGCCCGGCATGGGCCAATACGCGGTGGCGCAAGTCACCCTGAACCGCGTAGCGTCAACGCGATATCCCAATGATGTCTGCCGCGTGGTGCATCAGCGGGCCAAGGAAACGGCGCAATTTTCCTGGACCTTGGACGACATTACGGATATCCCCAAAGAATCCAAAGCCTGGATAGACGCCATCCGGGTGGCCAAAGAAGTCTACCGGCAGGAAAAAACCGCGGATATCGGCGATGCGCTGTTTTACCACGCCGACTACGTCAGCCCTCGCTGGGCGTCGAAAAAAGACAAAGTGGCGAAAATCGGGCGGCACATTTTCTATAAGTAATAATTCCTATCAGTAAAAAGGTTTATAACTAAAAAAGTCTTCAAAGTAATTGCTTTTACCGCCAAGGCGCACACCCCGTCAAAGGGACCGTGCGCCTTGGCGCTCAGATGAGATTGAATTTCCGCTATAGACCCTCCACCTTCTAAGCACTTATACTGAGTTTGTGCAAAGGAGAATGGATTATGAGTGAAAAAACTCAATACTATGTGCAAGGCATGAAATGCAACGGTTGCATCGCCAATGCCAACAAAGCCTTGACGGATATACCGGGCTTTGAAAGCGCCGAATTTGATCTGCAACAAGGCACGGCCGAAGTGGCCGGTAATGTGGACCCGCAAGCCGTCTGTCAGGCGTTGGCCAGTGCTGGATACCCGGCAGTGGTTAAGAGCAACTGACACCTCCCGTCAAGCCACTGTGAGTCATCCACGATGAGCGCCACCTTATCACACCACAGGTTGTCGATCTCCGGCATGAGCTGCGCGGGCTGCGTTGCCACTGTGGAAGATGCCTTAAAATCGGTTCCCGGTGTCCAGCAGGCAACGGTGAACTTCGCCGAACATACCGCCGATGTGGAAGGCAGCGCCGCTTCAGAACAGCTGATCAAAGCCGTTACTAACGCAGGCTACGAAGCCGCTGAACTCAGGACCGAGGCCGACCAGCAAACCAAAGAGGCCATCGAATCCAGCCATTATAAACAGTTACTCATAAAAACACTGGTGGCCGCCATCCTGGCCGTACCGTTAGTGGGCATCAGCGTACTGGGCGCCATGCCTTCTCTGGAAGGCCCCGGGCGTTTGTTTTGGGCCGCGGTCAGCGGATTAAGCCTGTTAGTGCTGGTATTTTCGGGACAGCAGTTTTTCGTTGGCGCCTGGAAAGCCTTCCGCGCGCACAACGCCAACATGGACACCTTGATTGCCCTGGGCACGGGCACGGCCTGGCTGTATTCCACCGCAATTGTTATTTATCCCGACTTAGTACCGCCGTTAGCCCGACATGTCTATTTCGAAGCGGCGGTCATCATTATCGGCTTGATCAACTTCGGCTCGGCGCTGGAAATGCGGGCCCGGGGCAAAACCTCCGAGGCCATCAAACGACTGATCGGCCTGCAACCTAAATCAGCGCGGGTCATTCGCAATGGTAAAGAACAAGACATCGCTATTGACGAAGTGGGCCTGGATGAAACCATACGGGTACGCCCCGGCGAAAAAATCCCGGTAGACGGTATTGTGATCGAGGGCCACTCCACGGTGGACGAAGCCATGTTAACCGGTGAACCCATACCGGTGGAAAAAACCCCGGGCTCGGAAGTGGTGGGCGGCACCATCAACAAATCGGGCAGTTTTTTATACCAAGCCAAACGGGTGGGCAAAGACACCACCTTGGCGAACATTATCGAAATGGTCCGGCGCGCGCAGAATTCCAAACCGGCCATCGGCCGCCTGGCCGACCGTATCGCCGCGGTGTTCGTGCCTACCGTATTGATCATTGCGGTGATCACCAGTTTGACCTGGTATAACTTCGGCCCCGACCCTAAAGCCAGTTTCGTACTGGTCTCCACGGTGACAGTGCTCATTATTGCCTGCCCTTGCGCGTTGGGTTTGGCCACACCCATATCCATCATGGTGGGTGTCGGCAAAGCCGCCGAATTCGGTGTGTTGATCCGCAACGGCGATGCATTGCAACGCGTCGGGCAACTGACCACAATTGTATTAGATAAAACCGGCACCATCACCCAGGGCCAACCCGCCGTAGGCACTATTGTGCCCGCCAAGGGTTGGAGCGAAGACCAGTTACTGCAACTGGCAGCCAGCGTGGAAGTGGGTTCGGAGCACCCATTGGCTGAAGCCCTGGTGAATGCCGCGCATGAACAGAAAATCACTCTCAAGCCACATCATGAATTCGAAAGCATCGCCGGACACGGCGTTACGGCGAAAATCGACGGTCAACACATAGCATTAGGCAATGCGAAACTGATGAACGACTTGAACGTCTTGATGTTCGATTTGCCCGAATACGCCGATGACCTGGCCCAGCAAGGGCAAACCACGGTGTATATCGCCGTGAACACAAAAATCGCCGGCATTATCGGCGTGGCTGATCCCATAAAAGACGGCTCCATTCAAGCCATCGAGCGCATGCACCGTGCCGGTCTTAAAGTGGTCATGATCAGCGGCGACAGCCGCAGCGCCGCCCAGGCGGTAGCGAACAAAGTCGGCATAGACGAAGTCATCGCCGAAGTGTTGCCGCAGGACAAAGCCTCCAAAGTAAGCGCTCTGCAGCGGCGCGGCGACGTCGTCGGCATGGTGGGCGACGGCATTAACGACGCGCCGGCACTGGCACAGGCGGATGTGGGTATTGCCATAGGCACCGGCACCGATGTGGCCATCGAAGCCGGTGATATCACCTTAATGCGCGGCTCGCTATTGGGCGTTATGGATGCCATCGCCATCTCCAAAGCCACGGTGCGCAACATCAAACAAAACCTGTTCGGCGCGTTCGTTTACAACTCCCTGGGTATTCCCATCGCGGCGGGCGTGCTGTATCCACTGTTCGGCGTGCTGCTCAACCCGGTTGTTGCCGGCGCCGCCATGGCCATGTCTTCCGTGACCGTGGTGAGTAACGCCAATCGCTTGCGGTTATTTTCTTCCGACAGCTCGCGGGGGTAGTCGTGTTGATTAATCTTGTCGGCATTTTGCTCATTGCGTTTATCATCTGGTGGTTCTGGCTGGCCAAACCCAAAGCGAAACTCAGCCAGCAAAACGAAGTGATCGATGTGATCGCCGATAACGGCGTGTATTCCCCTTCGCTGATACAAGCCCACGCGGGTCAACCGCTAACGCTGCGATTCATACGCAAAGATTCCAGTCCTTGTGCGGAAAAAGTCATCTTTGCCGATCTCAATAAGAGCGCGGATTTACCGCTGGACCACCCCCAAGACATCACCTTGACCATAGACCAACCGGGCAGTTACGAATTCACCTGCCAAATGGGTATGTATCGCGGCAAGCTGCTGATTCAATAAACCATAACCTGTAATCTTTGTTGAGCTTATGAACGATCTTATACCATGCCGCATCGGTTGCGGCGCATGCTGCATCGCGCCCTCCATCAGCAGCGCCATTCCCGGCATGCCCAATGGCAAACCCGCCGGGGTACGTTGTGTTCAATTAACGCAAAACAATGAATGCCGATTGTTTGGCAAACTCGACCGACCCACCGTATGTGGGCAGTTCCGGGCTACGGCTGAAATATGTGGCACAGATTTTGATGCAGCATTAATGAATCTAATGGAGTTGGAGGCACAAACCAGGGACGGCTAAAATCCAAGTGATTTGCTATGGATTCCCCGACGGAACACATGGACTGCATACCGGTCCAATAAGGGATTAAATCAACTTATTGATTGTCAAGGTTATCATTTTACATTATTAAGGTCCCATTATTTCACTTTAAACAATCGTGCGCTGGACGTTATAACCATAACACGATTAGTTATCCTTACCCTTCATGACAACCCAACCGTTCCAAAGCAGCATCTGGACTTTTGTTAACAAAGGCGCCCTTGCCGATGATTCCGACGAAGTCCGCTTGAAAAAAGCCATTTTAACGCTGATTTCCAGTGGCATCGCGATATTGGCGGTTTTTTGGGGTACCTTGTATGTTTGTACCGGTTACCCCTATTCCGGTGCGATACCGTTGGGTTATTCGGTCATATCCTTTTTCAGCATCAGCCATTTTTTTAAGAGCAAGCAATTCGCCGCGTTTCGTTTCAGCCAGTTGTTAATGATCTTACTCCTGCCATTTCTATTGATGTGGAGTCTGGGCGGTTTTGCCAATGGCAGTGTGGTGATGGTATGGGCGTTTTTCGCGCCCCTGGCGGCATTGTTTTTCTCCGGCCGTAAATCCGCATCCCGTTGGCTGCTGGGATTTATCGCCCTGACGATCATATCCGGCCTGATCAATGACAAACTGGCCATGCTGGCGCGCCCCATGAACGATTCGCTCAATACGGTATATTTCATTATGAACATGGGCGCAGGGTTTTTGTTGATCTACGTAGTCTTGCATTATTTCGTCAAAGACCGGCAGGCGTCCCATCAGATGGCACTTAAATCCAAGGAAGAAGCCCTTCAATCCAAGGCACAGTTACAAACCGCTTATGAGCAATTAAAAGAAAATGAGATCAAGATTCGCGAGCTGATGCTCACCGATCCGTTGACCGGCATCGCCAACCGGCGCTATTTGGATCAGCGCTTGGAGCAGGAGTTACAACGCAGCCAACGCTATGGCGACCGGTTTTCCATCATTATGACCGACCTGGACTATTTCAAACGCATTAACGATAAATACGGTCACAACACCGGCGATGCCGTGCTGGTGCAATTTGCCAAAGTGCTCAATGACACTGTGCGTTCCAGCGATTTTGTGGCCCGTTTCGGGGGTGAAGAGTTTGTGATTTTGCTGCCGGATACCGATCAACAAGGGGCCGCCGAACTGGCCGAACGCATGCGTCAAGATGTCGCGCAATATGAATTCCCAGGCGTGCCCGAAACGGTTACGGCAAGTTTTGGCGTGACCACCGTAACCCAGGCGCAAGCGAGTGTAGAGGTTCTAAAAAAAGTCGATGAAGCGCTTTATTCATCGAAAAAACAAGGCCGCAACCGAATTACCTCCCTGGCTTAATCTGGTAAAATGGCAATCTTTAGGCTTTACTTGTAACACGGGTAAATAAGCTCACGCTCACATATCGGCACTAGCCACATCAATGAATCAAAAACGACTCTATTCCATAATGTTTTCCGCCGCGGTTGGTTTCGCCACAATGAGCGCGGCAGCGACCGCTGAGTTTGAACTCGTTTCCGAGCGAACGCCCACACCCCAGATGCCTATAGTCCAAACAAGCCTAGCGGCCCATGCATGGTTGGGATTGGCATCGCTGGCTTCGGTGTATCAATCCATGAAGCAGGAACTGAATAACAACACCATTGAAGATTCTTTCAATTTAAAAGCCCAGGTTCTGGATGAATTGACCAAAGGCGATGTCTTTGCCATCATCCCGTATCCCTATGAATTACTGGCCGATTCCTTAACGGTTCCGCAACAAGTGTGTCACGCCATAGTATTGCACGTTAACGTCAAAGGTTGTGTCGTAGAGAATTCCAATCCTCAGCAGCCATTAGTCGACGTGTATTTTGGCCGCAAGGAATATCAACACCCGCAAAAAGCGCTAAAAGTGCAGTACGAATTCTCCGTGGGTGAACGTAAGGATAACTACACATTGGTCAGCATGACCGCCGACAAAGGCCCGTTAAAAACCGAAAACATCGCCATTCATATTGAATTCCTGCCTATCGACAAAGACGCCAGTTTCATTCACTTTGCGTATTCGGCCAACTACGGCGACCTTGCCCGCTTTGCGTTGAACACGTATTTGGCTACTTTGGGTCGCAATAAAGTGGGGTTTTCTGAAATCGGTACCGACAAACAAGGTGAACCCGTTTATATCAAAGGCATACAAGGGGTTGTGGAACGCAACACCATGCGCTATTTTTTCGCGCTGCACTCTTATTTCAGTACCTACTACCAACCGGAGAGCCAACGTTTTGATGCCAGCTTGAACCGCTGGTTCGACTATGTTGAAAAATATCCAAAACAATTGTACGAATTGCCCCGGGATGAGTATTTAAAAGCCAAGCACAAAGAGCGCCGCGATGCGGACAAAATACTAGCCAAGTCTAAAGAATCTTGATTTGAGGTATTCAACTCACCGGTTTAAAACATCACACCGAGAACCAAGAAAACCGAACCTGGCACTCTTTGTACTTGTGTGATCGCCGTGGGAGTTCATGCTGGGCTTTGCACCTCAGCCAAACTTACGGGCTAAATCGTCTTCGAAAAGCGCATTCGATCCTGATTATTCAACGGATTTAATCCTGCGCACATAAAAGCGCTGCCCTGAATAGTCGACTTGTTTAAGCTTTTCCTCGCCAAGCAGTCTCTCAATCAAACTCCAGTCTTGATGAGTCTTCTTCAACAACTGCGCCACTTCCGGCTCGCGCATCGGATGCACCGAAGTAATACTGAGCAAGTCATGTTCGGCGTCGCCCGTCGATGCGAAACCGCCTTCTTCATACCCAAGAAGATATTCCACGGACTCCACTTTATTGCCCATGATTTGGAAAGCCTGATTAATCACGTCCTCTTCTGGCGCATTGATATCGGACTCAGCCGGCGGACGGGTGGGCAAGGACAAATAGGCTTTGTCCGGTTGCAGTTCATTGACAAAATCGGCCACCGCCGCGACCGATTCCGGTTTGTCGTTCAACCCCGCGACCAGCATGGTTTCGGTGTTGAGCAAACCTTTATATTGAGCGGCAAACCGTCGCATCCCATCAAGAACTGTGGAAAGCCTGATATCAGGGTGCGGGCGGTTGATGGCCCGCCAGACAGGTTCGGTTACCGAATCGACTTTGAGAGACACCCAATCGGCCAGGTTCAATGCGTGTTGCACGTCTTCGCGCCAGATGAGCGAACCATTGGAAATCACCGCGATCTTAATGCCCAGTGCCTGCAGTTTTTGTATGGTTTCGCCCAGATGAATATCCAGCGTGGGCTCACCATCGGGAACGAAGGTTAAATAGTCAATGTTTTCTCCGGCCCGTTGCAGCATATTCACGTGCATTTGCACCGTATGCAAAACGACCTCAGGCGCGAAAAATTCCCTTGGTTGTACCTCTTTGTGTTCGGTTCTGCCAACCTGGCAATACACGCAGGAATACGTACAAGATTTGGGCGGAATGTTATTGATACCTAAACTGCGCCCAAGCCGTCGTGACGGCACGGGTCCAAACGCCAGCGTGGTTGGTTCAATC
>JAJDNG010000083.1 GCA_022340845.1 Gammaproteobacteria bacterium
AAAGGCCACCATTTTCCCAATGTCACCTTGGTGGGGGTGATTGATATTGACCAGGGTTTGTTTAGCAGCGATTTTCGCGCCATGGAGCGCATGGCACAACTCATCACTCAGGTGGCCGGTCGCGCCGGGCGGGCGGAAAAACCCGGTGAAGTATTGATTCAAACCCACCATCCCCAGCATCCCTTATTACAGACGTTAATCAAAGATGGTTATGGTGCGTTTGCCAGGCAGGCCTTGGGAGAACGGCAAGCGGCGCAGTTGCCGCCGTTTTCGTTCCTGGCATTGTTGCGAGCCGAGGCAGTGGATGTCCAAAAGCCCTACGAATTCCTCAGTGAAGCGAAACAACTGGCGCTACAACTGGGGGTGGCTAGTGTGATGGTTTCCGGCCCGGTGGCGGCTCCCATGGAAAAACGCGCCGGACGGTTTCGCGCGCAATTATTGTTGCAGGCAAACAAACGTTCTGAGTTGCATCGGTTGTTGCATCCCTGGGTGAAACAACTGGAACAATCCAAAACGGGGAGAAAAGTGCGCTGGTCGCTGGATGTGGATCCCATAGAGATGTATTAAGCGGGTTATGCAATGAATGCTGCAGGCGCCACCCCCATTGAGGCCGCGATTGAGATCATCAACACCGGTTTAGCTATTGCGCCACTGGGTGAGGGTAAACGGGCGTTGATTTATATTGCCCCCATCGATGCAGTGTCACCGCTGACAGTACCTGAAGCACGCCGCTTATGGTTCGCCAGCTCGTTGGCTGAGTTATTGAGCCAGTGCGGCTACAAAGTTCATTGTCACAGTCTGTTTTGCGAAGATACTGAGGCTCTTAACCGCTTGGCCGTCAGCGTTTGGCTGCGCTATTTGGAGTTGTGCGGTGAACAGCTGCCCTATCTTGAGGGGTGTTATCAAGGCGATTACATTTTCGATTTCGCGGCGACCGTGCATAGAACCTATGGCGATCGCTGGCGAGTTGCGGCCGGTGAAGTGCTGGCAACGCTGTCATCAACACAAACATCAATACCGGACTTTTACCAACAAATGCGCGTTTGGCTGGGCGAACCCGCGTTGGCGACCATTACGGAAATCGGCCGGCAAAGCATCAGTCGCGACATTGTCAACGACTTACGGGAAATCAACATTACCTTCGACCAATGGCCAAGCGCCACCAGTCTAAGCAACCCGGCAAAGACCGTGGATTGCTTGCAGCGACTTGACGCTCGCGGCCTAGTGCATATTGCAGGCGGTAGTTGTTATCTCCATCTACCCGGTGCCCCCAAAGCGGTGTTGCAAAATTCCAGTGGTCCAACTGCTCTATTGGTGCAGTTATGCGATTATTTAACGCTATTGGAGCGGGACAGCAGAGATGATGATTTAAATATCGTGATCTATGATAATGATTTTAAGCAATCGTTGTCGCTGTTCCAGTCGTGCTCGCAATCCTTGGGTTACCCGCTCGTATCCTGGGTGGAAAAAGTGATATCGCCAACCCGACTGTTTGAACTGGGGGAAGTTGTGCTGACTTCGCCACTGGATGAGGATTTTGCGTCGTTCCGGGAAGTTCGCCACAGCGTCGGTTGGAAGAGTTTGCGAGGGCTTTTCGCATCTATTCACAGCAGTGGTGTTCTAAACGTCGATTTGAATGGCGTCACAACGGCAAAAACGTCTGGTGAAAAACCGGATTGCAGTGAGTTGATGCAAAATACCGCCAGTGATGCAGGTGACAAACTGGATGCAAATGCGTTTCATGCTGCAATGCAAGGGCTAAACTCAAGTCAACGGCACCGTGCCGAGCGATTCCTGGAGCTGATTA
Organism: Gammaproteobacteria bacterium; assembly: GCA_022340845.1. Taxonomy (GTDB): domain Bacteria; phylum Pseudomonadota; class Gammaproteobacteria; order SZUA-152; family SZUA-152; genus JAJDNG01. Next base: position 1,808 of record JAJDNG010000083.1, read on the forward strand.
GTGAATATCCCGCTATGGTGGAACAAGCCAGACAGAGGCTGGAACCCGCGGGGCTCATCCTTTATTATCGAAAATTGTGTGAAACGGTTTTAAGTTACTATAATAATCACCAATTTAAGGTTTCAAATCATCATCAAGGTGAAACGATACCAGTTGAATCGATACAAGGTGCAACGGTAATAATCACCACAATGGCCATCGCGATACGGCGGTTGTCCGCGGCCATTGATAAACTAAGTGATTCACAACTTCATTTAAACTAACACGCAACACAAGACTCATCGCATTCACTCAACGCTTTAATCCAACGTCCAATAAAAAATGATGAAACGAAAATTCAAAATGATCGGTAACGCCAGGCCAATTCCCGTCTGGATGTGGTTTTTTGCTTTATTTGCCATTAGCTCCTTCGTGGGATTGCTGATGTATTTGGATATGTACGAAAAAGGGCGCGTCAGCAAGCATAGTACGCCTGACATCAGCAGTTTATTTGCCACGGATGAGAATAGCGCCGAGGAGGACAAAAAACCGCAAGTCACTGCAAAAAAGGCCAGTCCACCTGAGGAGAAATCACCCAGTTTCGACTTTTACAGCCTCTTGCCCAAAATGGAAGTATTGGTGCCGGAAACTGAAATCACCAGCCGTATCGCCAAAGAACAACTCAAGCCAGAGCCCGGCGACAAAGGCGCGTTTTTTCTTCAAGCCGGCGCGTTTAAAGATATACAAGCCGCCGATCGCATGAAAGCCGGTTTGGCCTTGTTGGGGGTCGAGTCCCGGATTGAAAGTGTCACATTAGACAGCGGGGTGTGGCACCGGGTGCGCGTCGGGCCATTTAACGACACTCAACAATTGAACAAAGTGCGCAGCCTCATGAAAGCCAACAACATCAGTTCAATTATGGTAAAAGTGAATTCCTGAGCGATCCTCAGCGGACCGAGCATGATTCTTCACACAGCGCACGAAGAAAAAATCATTCAAGATACTTTTCGTGCGCTTCCTAGTGAGTAGTATTTTTAGTTGCGTTCTCCATTCAGTCGATAGAAACCGCTCAACGAGCCGCCCCCTTCCCCTGGATAGCACTCTACGGTCTTCCGGCTTTCCAAAAAATTTTATCACTAAATCAAATAATTAGCGTAAAACTGTGATTCGCGTCACAGCTTGGTAAACCCTCATTCCTCTATTCTATTTTGTGAGGTAGTGCGCTTAAGAAACGCCTGCCACAGCCGTTATAAAACAGGAGCTTAACTGAGCCCGGAATACTCAGCCAATCGTACTGACAACCAAAAATTTTTATTGAACACACGCACAAAATTGAAATGTGAAGGGATCTTGAGGTCGTAAATGACAGCTGCCAAAAAAATTGTTGATAACAAACTCTTAAAAACGCTCGTGCCCTTTGGCGAACTCAAGGAAGACCAATTTGCCAAACTTGCCGGGCAATACAATGTCCAGACGTTCAAAGCGGGTCATATCCTGTTTAAACAAGGTGAACGGGACGCGCGTACCTATTTTTTACTCTCCGGTCAGGTGAATCTGCGGTACAACGACGGCTCCATTAAAAGCATTATTGCCGATACTCCCCAAGCCCAATACGCCCTGGTGCCGGTGCGACCCCGCCAGGCTACGGCCACCGCCAAAACGCCAATCACGGTATTAAGCCTGGACGCCGACTTGTTTGAAGACATTCTGTCGTGGGGTAACGAAAACGGTTTTCATGTTTCCGAGTTAGACACCCACGAAGACCAAAACGATTGGATGACGTGTTTTTTACAATCCAAAGTATTCTTGCGGCTACCGGCACAAAACATCCAGGCCTTGATGATGCGCCTGGAAGAAGTCAACGTGAAAGCCGGTCAAGTGGTCATTCGCCAAGGAGACGATGACGGCTATTACTATATTATTAAAAGCGGCCGATGCCGTGTCAGCCGTAAACTTTCACCTAAAGATAAAGAATTGGAATTAGCCACGCTGAACGTCGGCGAAGGGTTTGGTGAGGAAGCGATTATCACTCACAACCGGCGCGGCGCTTCTGTGACCATGTTGGAGAACGGTTGTTTGATGCGTTTGTCGCGCAACGATTTCAATCGCTTATTAGTCGAGCCGCTGATTACAATAGTTAACTACAACGAAGTTTCCAGCGATCCGAGGACGGAGTTTCTGGACGTAAGAAATTACCAGGACTACGCGCGTAACGGAATTACCGGCAGTAAAAATATCACTATAACCGAATTACGTCTGAAAATAGACCAGTTTCAAAACTCCAAACAGTATGTGGTATGCAGCAATACAGGTAGCCGCGCAGCCGCTGCCGCATTCTTGTTGTGTCAACAAGGCATAGACGCGGTGGTATTGCGTTATGGGCTGGAAAATCTTCCAGCTGACGTGAAACGGGGTAATGGTGCCATAGAGGACTCCGATGATATCCCCGTCGTAGACAATGTTGTAAAACTTAACAAGGAAGCGTCAGCCGAAAAAATCATCGAATCTCCCGCCAAAAACAAAACTGGGCAACAGCCGGTGACTACCGATGAGGCCATGAAGGATCCGCGTGTCAAGGCGTTATTCTCACAGGCTAAACAGCGTGTTCAGGAAGAAAATGAGCGTGCCCGGCAAGCGGACCAGGCCCGCAAATCAGCTCAGCAACAAGTTAGCCGATTGAAAGACGAAGCCGACCAGGCACGGCGTCAACTGGAAGATGCCAAACGTCAGGCTGAAAAAGCCGCCAAGGATTCTGCCATGGCGGCACGTTTGGAGGCCAAGCGCGAAGCGGCCCGCTTGCGAGAATTGGAACTGGGCGCCAAGCAAGCCGAACTGGAAGAGGCCATGCGTCAGGCCGAAGAACAAGCACTGCGTAACAAAGATGCGAATACGGCATTACAGCAGGCCGAGCAGGAAATCGAAAACTTGAAAAACGAAATGAACCTGGCGGTGGAACGTGCGCAAGAAGAAGCGCACAAGTCCGCTGAGTCAATTCGTCAGTTTTTGGAGCAAGAGGCCAAACGCCAAAAAGATGAAGCGGACCGCATTGCCGAACAAGAAGCCCAACGCGCCCGCCAGGCTGAGGAAGCGCACTTCAAGGCTCAGCAAGAAATAGAGCGTTTGAAAGCCGACGCGGAGGCGACCCGCGAGCGTTTGCGTGTGCAGGCGAAACAGGAAGCGGAGCGTGCTCGCCAGCAAGCCGAACAAGCTCGTAAAGAAGCCGAAGAAGAAATTGAACGCTTGCGCCGAGAAGCTCAGCAGGCCCGTATGGAAGCGGAAGAGCAGGCGTCGAAAAAACAAGCCGAAGCACTGGCGGCCAAACAGGCCGAATCCGAAGCGGCCATCCAGCAAGCTATAGAGCAAGCGCGCCAGGAAACACAAGCTGAAATTGAGCGCCTGCGTCGTCAGGCCGAAAAAGCCGAAGATGCTGAAAAAGGCCGAAAATTAGCCGAGCAGGAAATAGCCCGGGTCAAAGAGCAAGCCGAACAAGAACGCATGCGCATCGAAGAGCAAGCCATTCGAATTGCCGAAGCGGCACGGGCCGAAGCGATTGACGAAGCTTACAAGATCACCGCGGCCAAGGAGTCGGAGATTGAGGCGGTTGCCAAACAAGCGGCCGAGCAAGCCAAACGGGCGATGGAGGCTGAGGAGGCCAAGCGCCGCGCAGAGGAGGAAATTGAACAACTGAAGCGCGAAACCGAAGCGACGCGCTTGAAAATGCAGCAGCAGTTGTCATCTGAAATCGAACGTTCCGAAATTGAACATGAAGTAGCAAGAGCCAGGGCGCTGGAATTGGCCAACAAGCAGGCCGAAATCGAAGATGTGACGAATCAGGCCGAACAGGAAGCCCGCCGCGCCAAAATCGCGGAGGTCGAGCGCAAGCGAGCCGAAGACGAAATCAATCAGCTGAAGCAAGAAATGGCAGCGTTGCGCGAGCAACAGCAAATGCTGGCCAAACAACAGTCTTTCGGGAGCTTAAGTGCGGCCGAGCAGGAATTGGCGCGCAACAGCGAAAAAGCGCTGGTAGACAAGCAAGCCGAAATACAACAGATTTCTCAAAAAGCCGCCGAGCAAGTGGCTAAAGCGAATGCCGCAGATGAAGCCCGCAAGCAGGCTGAGGAGGAAATTCAGCGTTTGCGTTCCGAAGTGGAAGCGGCTACTTTGCAAGCCCAGGCGCAATTGCAAGCCGATGCCGAAAGGGCCGCCTCAGAACAAAAAGCCATGCAAGAGCGCAGCGCCGAGTTGGAAAGAATGCAGGCCATGATCGCTGAGGCAGAGCGCAGGGCGCAGCAAGAGGCTGCCAGGGCACAACAGGCCGAAGAATCTCGCCGTGAAAACCAGGAGCAACTGGCGCGCTTGAAGGCCGCCGAAGAAGCCAATGTGCGTGCGCAACAAGAGATTCAGCGGTTAAAAGCTGAGGCGGGTATGGCTTACTTCCAGGCCCAGGAGCAGGCGAAATCGACGGCTGAGGAAGTTCGCCAACAAGCGGAACTGGAAATTCAAAAGGCACGTGCCGAAGAATCCGCCCGCAAACGTGCCGAATTGGAACACGCCGCGCGTATGGCGAAACAAGAAGCGGAACGAGCGGAAGAGGCGGAAAAAGCTCAGCGAATTGCCGAAGCGGAAATCAAAAAGCTTAAAGCCGAAGCCAAATTGCAGCACATCAAAGCGGAAAAAGCCATCCGTGAATCCATTAAATCAGCGCGTGAGAAAGAACACCAAAAGCTCAGGCAACGCGCCACTGATAAGGCACGTAGAACCGTGAATAGTGAATCCAAAAAACCGAATAATGCCGCCGGCAAAGGTGCGACTTCTAAATCGCCTCAGGTTCATGACGAAGATCCGTTGGGTATACTGGATTTATCGCAATCGAAAGCCTCTTCTACACAAAACAGAATGACACAAAAGCAAATGCCGAAAAAACCACAACCCGACAGTTACGATTTCAGCAAGGAATCCCCCTCGGATGGCGGCGGCGGATTTATATCGGATCAGATAATGTGGGAAACCGCTCTCGGAATGCGGGAAGATAAAGTGGCCGAGCAGGCCCTGGACCCGAGGAGTGCGGCGCAGCCTGCGGTCAGTCAAGCGCCGATGGCAACCCGGCCGGCCACCAGTGCTCAATCCGCATATTCTAGTGAGCCAAATACGGTATTTCGCGCCAAGGATGTCAATCCGTATGTGAGTACGCAAGATGTCACAAACATTGTCCGAAAACGCAAACGCAGTGGCGGTGTGTTTAAATACGTGATGGTATTGTTCAGCCTGTGTATCTGTGTGACAGCGGGCTATTATTTTACGCTCAGCGACGGCCAACGGGAGAATCAGCGCGAACAGATAAAGAGTTTTATTGAAAAGGAAATACCCGCTGCCAAAGACGGCAATACCGCTGCGCCGACACCGACAACGCCGGCGGTAAGTGTCGAGCAGGCTGAGCCCGTTAAACCGGCCCCAGTTGTCAAGCAAGAGCCGCCACTGACCCTGGAAGAGCGCTTAAACTTGAAACGGGAAAAAGCCATTGAAGAGATTATCGAGCGCAAAAAAGCGTTGGAACGTAAAGTGGATAGCCAGCAGGACAGCTTAATACCACAAGCGGTTCCTACCCAAACCGCACCGCAAGGCACATCGCAACGTAATTCTCAAAACACTTCTCAAAGTATGCCTCAAAGCACACTTCCAAATACGCGGGAGCAGGACAGCCCATTGCCGTCACTGGTGGAAATTCCTTCATCCAATACTTCGGCTAATGATGAAGTGGAAATCACCATAATCAATTCCGCGAGTGAAGGCGACGCCGCCCCGCAGAATGAAGACGCCGTACAATTCTTGCCCGTGAACGATGGCGCCAATGCGGACGATTAATCCGCTCGTAATAATGAATCCAATTCGGTAGGTCGTTAAAGTCAACGACGCTATCAGCGTGGTGATCAGTGCCCCGGTTAATGCGAGATTGCGGAGTAAGTGTGCCGGATTGCGCCCGGCTTTGCTTGCTGGGCGTCAAAACATTGATACAGCCGTAGGCAAGAAGCGTCATCCTCGCACCTCTGCTTCTAAATCAACACAGTCCTCACGGTGGCTTCATTTCCCTTGATCACAAAACACTTTCGCAATTTGCAGCAGTTTATTGCGATCCGTCTCATTGAGCTCTGAATAGATCGACATTAATTCCCGCAAGTCTGGGGGGAAGTTCATGCACAAGGGATCACTTTCCACGTGTTGTTCGTCCATCCAGCCACGGGGTTTTTTGAGGAATTTCTCGCAGCGGCGGGCATAACGGTCTTGGATGGCGGTAAACGGATTGTCTATGAGTTCGTTGAGTTTCTTGTGGGAGATACCCAGGCTCTGCAAAAGAGCGCGCAGTCTGGTTGGGGCGGTTTTGAATTGATTCACTAAAAAACTTAAGTTCTGATGACGAATCGCCTGTAAATCACGGGAGGAGGCACGTATAGGTCCGATACCGAAAGTAATCCAGCAAGGTGAGCTGCCGGTAATAGCCGCAATGCGTTCAAGGTCGTTGGGCGATGGCGTGGAAATACCCGCTTCATAATTTCCCAGTCGCGAGGCGGACCAATCCGGTAGATGTTCGTTCAGTTGCGCCGCGGTCTCGAAGCCAGCCATTTTGCGCGCCTGCTTGATGCGATTGCCTATTTTTACTGCGGTGGGATTTTTGGATATTGGCGTATCGGTCATAAAAATTCTTTGCTCAAGAAACTTGAAAATTACACTTGAAATCTTGATTATATTAATTATACTTCGCACCACGCAACAAAATGGCACAAACAGAGCCACGCGACTATACACGGTAACGGCATTGGCTTCAAAACGGCTTCAAAACAAATTTGCAACAGGAATTAAATGATAAACGCACAACAATTATTCGCCAAAGAAATATTCGACAAAGAAAAAATGGAACTCCCAGGGTTGTACACCACCTTGTGCGGGCAAACGAACTTGTGGGCATCGGATGAAGTTGTTGTCGAGTCCACTGTTGTGAGGAGCAACACCATGTAACCTCCCGCGAAACCGCGAGCGGAAGGTGCTGAGAGTCAATACCTTTCGCCATACTAAAAAAGCCCTGGTAGGTGTTGATTGTTCGCTTTAGCGATTGAACAATTGAAAGCTACCAGGGCTTTTTTATTGTGGCGCGTTTTCAAGCAATACATGGTGATTTATTCATTTTCAAAAACCAATAATTTTTAAAAAATCAGGAGGTACCTTATGGACAATAGAATTAAACGCTTTGAGAGACTTATCGGTTCGATGAATCTGCCCGAGAATCGCAAAGTGTATAACCGGCCAAATGTTTTGTGGTTCGTGCGTAACGGCGCGCTGCAAAACCGTAGCCATCGTAATTTTAATGAGGCGGTGCAGTTGGCCAGAGAACTTATGTGACGCAATGCATGTTGGACTCTGTGCTCGATATTGAAAGTTTTCGGATTTACCAAGTGGCGTGGCAGCGCCAGGCTGGAATCGTTACTCGTTGCGACTTTATTCGACACTGCCTGGATGAGTAAGAGTAAGTAAAGGCGATTCAATTGATTGGGAGCCGGTGGGGTGAATCCGGCCTTGGTAAGTCCACTTAAAAATTATTGTTATAAACCGGTAGCTGAATGTTCCAAAGGAGTACACCGTGAAATCAAAACCCAAACCAGCACGCAATCTTTTGCATGACCACCCGTTATTGCGAAAAGGCGGAGTGCATCAAAAATCCAACAAAGCCAGGCGACGCAATGAGAAACAAAAACTGAAACAGGACTGGTGTCCTTTAATAGCACTTTAGGCAAAGTATTGTTAAAAGTGTTATTAAAGGACACCAATTCAGCATTAATTATTTTTTGCGATGATTAATAGGAATATGGTGATTCATTGTAATCATTCGTTCCGCATTGTTTCCGAATTAGGGCGCTGAGTTTCATTTCTACATTCTGCTTATTTCGATCTTAATGTTAAGAGTTTTTACTGGTTGATAGGGCTCAACCGGGATTTATTTCCGCAGGTGCGTTTTCTTAGGACATTTGTGATTTGCTGTTTTTTACTGCTTGGCGGCAGGAAAATGGCAAGCTTACCTATCGTAATGAGCGATTCACCTTAGATCACCACTTAAACGCCATGAATAAGCGTTTAAGGCGCCAGGGTAATAAAATGCTGCATCAACAGCGTATAAACTATACCTTATGGGCGTGTAAGCAATGTACTACAACAATTAATTGATGCGAATATAAATGTATTAAGATGGATTTGTTTAAGTAAAGCGCACAATATTGAATCGGTTTTTAAATTGATATAAGTCAAAGTAATAAAATGTCATTAGAAATATTCTAATCTACACTGTTAGTGGTTCTGGAAGAAACGTGTGGCTAGGTCTATGCCAAGTAAGTCACTAAGCCAAGTAAGTCACTAACAACAACAAAAAACGAGATCATGATGTTGACCATAACGAAAGATAAAAGTCGCATTTCGTCGATTGGCATGGCCATAGTAGTCATGGTGTTTGTGGATATATTGCCGCTGAGTAATGCTGTTGCCGAAGACGGCGAGTTGTTCGATAAAAATACGCCCTATTCGAAAAAAGGCGCGGATACCTGTTTAAAATGCCACGACGAAGATTATAAATATCCCATCCTGGAGATATTTTTTACCAAGCATGGCAATCGCAACGACCCACGTACACCCATGGCCCAGTTTCAATGCGAAAGCTGTCATGGCCCCGGTGGTGAGCACGAAAAAGAACCACTGGTCGGCAAAAAGCGTGCGCCGATTGTCGCGTTCGGCAAAGAATCATCGGTAAGCAGTGACACACAGAACAAAATCTGCCTGCAATGCCACACTGATGATAAGCGCATGGTCTGGCACGGCAGTAGTCACGCAAGCCAGGGTATGTTGTGTGTAGATTGTCATTATATACACAAGCGCCACGATCCTGTGTTATCCAAGACCAAGCAAGCGGACGTCTGTTACAACTGCCACAAAAAACAGCAGGCGGAATTCGAGCGGACCTCCGTACATCCCGTCCGTTATGGAAAAATGCAATGTACGCAATGCCATAATCCTCATGGTAGTTATACAGACTCTTTATTAGTCGCCAATACCAAAAACGCAACATGCTACCGTTGTCACGCGGAAAAACGCGGACCGTTTCTCTGGGCGCACGCGCCGGTATCCGAAGACTGCGGAATCTGCCATGAATTCCACGGCTCCAACACCAAACCGCTGTTAAAGCAACGTGCGCCATGGTTGTGTCAGCAATGTCACGGGGCAGGAGCGCATGCGAATAGAGCGTACAATCCAGACGCGGCCGATGGCGGTTCGTTTAATGCGCCGTTTGTGCTGGCCAAAAGTTGTTTGAATTGCCATTTTCAAGTACACGGTTCAAATCATCCTTCCGGCGCGAAGTTAACGCGTTGACAGATTCGCGGTGATTATGAGGTGAGAAAAATACAATGTGGCATCGTAATAAATACGTAGTAATATCTCTGATTTCGGTATGGTTTTATGCAACGGATACCATGGCGGACGATCGCACTATGGAGGAAATTACCGCTAACTGGAAATGCGAGTGGTGCCCTTACGATGATCAACCGGTACAAGGCGAAGTTGAGGGCGGCCTGGGAGCGGTTTCCAACGATTCATATAAATTTGGAGATTACACCGGCCTGGATCAAAAAGGCGCGTATGCCATCGGTGATGCGGAACTGTATTATCGCGGTAAACACCGGGTCGACTTGGAGGCGGAGGACCTGGGTTTGGATTCCCGCCGAATAGACATCGATAGCAATATCGCAGGACGGACAGAGTTACAACTGGAATACAGCCAAATTCCAAAACTCAATTCCGATAGTGCTCGCAGTCCTTACGCGGGCGATGCCTATCAACGACTGCCGCAAGGCTGGGTGGGCGATACGACTACCGCCGGTATGACGGAGCTGGGCGCGTCACTTAACGATGTGGATATCTATACCAAGCGCCGCAGCTTCGCAGTCTCCGCCGCATTTCATCAATCCGCCAGGCTTTCCTATGACGTGGCGTTTCAAAGAGACACCAAAAAAGGCCACAAAGCGCTGGGATTGGCCTTCGGCGATAATTTTGCGACCGCAAGAAGTGCGATCGTGGTTATGCCGGTGGATATGACGACCGATCAGGCGCAGGTAAAAATCAACTACAAGCGAAAACGCTGGCAGGGCGGATTGATTTATCAGTTTTCAAAATTTGACAATGAATACGATGCATATCAATGGGACAACGCATTCTCCCAACCGGACACAACCGGCCAGGTGGCGGCCGAGCCGGATAACTTAATGCAACAGATTTCGTTATTAGGCTCTTATCGCATTGTGCAATCCACCGTCGCTTCCGCGAAGGTGTCCGCGGGTCAACTCAGCCAGGATCAATCCTATTTGCCCTATACCGTAAACAGTAATTTAACACCTGCGAATGATCTGCCACGTACCTCTTTGGATGGAAAAGTCAATACCTTTGACTTTGACTTCAGCATCAACAGCCGCCTGATGGATAACTTGAATGTGGAATTTCGCTATGATCAGCACGAACAAGATAATAATACCGACCGAGCGGCCTACGAGTATGTGCGCAACGATACAACCAATAGTACGTTTACAGCCGTTAATTTCCCATACAGTTTCCGCCAACGGCAAATAGAGTTACGTGGTCGCTATCTGTTGTTGCAAAAACACGCGTTTTCCCTGGGATTCGAACACGATATATTTGATCGTACCTATCAGGAAGTAGACCAGACCAAGGAGAATACTGCCAATGCGCAGTATTCCAGCAACCTGCTCAGTAATTTGAACATGGCGTTGGTTGTGGAACATAGCGACCGATCGGGAAGTGAATACCAGACGCTCACGGAAATCTCCCCTCCGGAAAATCCATTATTAAGAAAATATAATATGGCGGATAGGAAGCAAGACCTGGCCAGCGCATCGGTTTCCTATGGACCGATAAAACAACTGGATTTGGACTTCCTGGTTCACTACGCCAACGACGATTACGATAATTCTCAAGTGGGTCTGAAAGAAAGCGAAGAAATGCATTATGGTCTTCATGCGCATTTATCCCTGATTGCGGCGCTTAGAATAAACTTGGGTGTGGCCCGCACGGATATCCAATCCACGCAAGCAGGCATGCAAACCGCGCCAGCGGTTTGGATCGCGCAAAACGATGAACAGGTTAATGTGGCTAATGCGGGATTCGATTATACGGTGATTAAGAACAAGTTAAATATAGGGCTGGACTATGTATACGCCGAATCCAGCGGTGAAATAAGCGTCGATTCGGCGGTGTTTCCAGAGATTACCACCGAACGTCACACGATTAAATTGCAAGGCGACTATCGCTTGTCGCAAAGGTCTACTCTGAATGCGTATTATACCTATGAGAAATATGACGAAAGCGATTGGGCCGTGGATGGGGTGGCGCCGAATTCCATGGGAAGCGTGCTAACGTTAGGAGAGGTTAGTCCTTCCTATACTATCGGCTTTTTTGCGATGAGTTACAGTTACGCGTTCTAACACGTTTAATGATAGTGAATTATCGGTTTATTTAAAGCTCCGGAGTGGAAGTAATGCAAATATGGATGAACAAATGGTTGATGGTTTTCATTACGGCGGTGCTGTTTAGCGGGATTGGATTTGCTGTGCACGCAGATGAGGAACTGGATGCGTTGGTGAAGAAATGCGGCATGTGCCATGGTATGGACGGCAACAGCCCAAGCGCGGGTATACCGTCTATCGCGGGAATTCCAGAGGATTATTTTCGCCATACTATGGACGCGTACAAAAACGGCGGCCGCCAATCCGAGCTAATGAAATCGTTTGTGCATGACTTAAGCGAAGCCGAAATTAGGTTATTGTCAGACTATTATTTAAAACAAACCTACAAGCCGATGAAGCAGGAGTTTGATGCTGAAAAAGCCAAGCAGGGCCAGGCATTGCACAATAAATATTGTATCAAATGTCACGAAAATAACGGGAAAATCAGTGTCAACAATTACGGAATCTTGGCGGGACAAGGCATGGCTTATTTACGCCAAGCCCTTCAAGACTACCTGGATAAAAAGCGTCGAGTCAACCCGATGATGATTACTAAATTGCAGAAACTGATAGACGCCGAGGGGCAGGAAGGCATAGATAAGTTAGTAAATTTTTATGCCAGCGTGAAATAGAAAATCAGCCATAGGTGCGTTTGGTTGTTTGGTTGCCGGACGTCGTGGCTTGTTCTATAAAATCTGGTAATAATGCACGCTGAATAAATTGTCCGCGTCGGTCCAAACGTTGACTAAATCGAACCCCGCCTGGTTGGCCAATGCCTTGAATTCTTCCACCGAGTATTTATACGAGTTTTCCGTATGAATGCTTTCGCCTGCCTCGAAGCGAAATGTATCACCATTGATGTTGATTTCCTGGTTTTCAGTGCTGACCAGATGCATTTCAATGCGCCCATCGGATTCATTGTAAAACGCACGGTGTTCGAATTTGTTAACATCAAAGTCGGCGTGCAGTTCACGGTTGATTCTACGCAGGAGGTTAAAGTTGAATTCGGCCGTTACCCCGCGGGTGTCGTTATATGCGGCGTTTAAAATGTTGGGTGCCTTTTTTAAATCGACGCCAATCAATAAACCACCGTGTGGTTGTACCAGGTTTGCGATGTTCTTTAAAAAATGGATGGCATCCCGGGGTTCGAAATTGCCGATGCTGGAACCGGGAAAAAATGCCACCGTGCGGTGCTCGTCGGTAGCTAACGGAAGCGTCATGGCTTTGGTAAAGTCGATACAGGTTGCGTGAATATCCAGCCAGGGGTATTCCAGCGCCAGTTGTTCCGCTGCAGCCAATAGATATTCCTTGGAGATATCCATAGGAACATAAGCCTGCGGTTTTACATCATCCAGCAGCAGGCGCACTTTTTCGCTGCTGCCGCTGCCCGGTTCCACCAGTAGACATTCAGATCCAAGGCATTCACTAATGGCGTTGATGTTGTGTTGCAGTATCCCAATCTCTGTGCGGGTGGGGTAATATTCCGGGGTGTTGCAAATGTCATCGAACAATTGCGAACCGCGTTCATCGTAAAAAAATTTGGGTGGAATGCCGCGAATTGCCTGATTCAAACCGCGCAGCACTTCGTCGTGAAGATTGGCCTGAACCGGATGAAAGTCATAAAACGTGACACTGTTTAAGGGTTGTTGCTTCATTACACATCCTTTGCTAAACGAAACCCGCTGAATTGCCAGCGTTCCGCAGGATAAAAGAAATTGCGGTAAGTGGGCCTGATATGGTCCAGCGGGGTAACGCAGGAACCGCCGCGCAATACCATCTGGCTGCTCATGAATTTCCCGTTGTATTCGCCTAAGGGACCCGCTTCGGCGTTATAGCCGGGATAGGGAGTGTAAGGGCTTTGAGTCAGTTCCCAGACATCGCCAAACATTTGTAATAGGTTTTCGCTGTCTGTGGTGGGCGGTGCTGGTTGTAGCCAATCTTTTTCTCGGAAGTTTCCCATCGCCGGCAACTCAGTAGCCGCGTTTTCCCATTCGGCTTCGTTCGGCAAGCGCGCCCCGGCCCAGCGGGCGTACGCCGCGGCTTCGTAATAACTCACGTGGCAGACCGGCGCATGCTTGTTAACCGGCTGCATGCCGGATAGCGTCATATACCACCATTGACCGTCGCGTTGCTCCCAATACAGCGGCGCTTGCCAGTGTTGTTGGAGTATTTTTTGCCAGGCATCAGACAGCCAGTAATCGGGCTGTTGATAACCGCCATCATCGATAAATTCCATAAATTCTGCATTGGTTACCGGTCGGGAAGCGAGATAATAGTCATTTAGGTAGACTTTGTGCCTGGGGCCTTCGTTGTCGTAAGCAAAGCCCTCCCCATCAAAGCCGATGCTATGGAGCCCACCGGCAAAGCGTACCCAATTCAGTTTTACTGCACTGCCTTGCGCTGGTTGAAGTTCCCGGTATTCCGGCCGTAGAGGATTGTAAGCGAATATATGTTTTATATCGGTGAGCATCAATTCCTGATGTTGCTGTTCGTGGTTAACGCCGATGATCATGCGCCGAGTGATTTCCGGCCACTGAGGATGATTGGCTTGAGATAACAGTGTGTTGATGTGCTCGTCAACGTGGGCCCGGTATCGATACACTTGCTTGACGGTGGGCCGTGATAATAATCCCCGTTGCATTCTGGGGTGGTATGCGCCTATGGTGTCGTAATAAGAGTTAAACAACTCGGAAAATTTCGCATTATATTCGCGATAATCGGCAAGATAAGGTTTCAATAACATGGTTTCGAAAAACCAGCTGGTGTGTGCCAGGTGCCATTTAGGCGGGCTGACTTCCGGCATGGTTTGGATGCTGTAATCTTCCAGTTCTAATGGCGCGCACAGCAATTCACTGTCTTTGCGTATACGGTGAAAATACGTTGCCAACTGTGCGCGATCACCGCAACAATCCTGGTTCATCGCGGTTTGTTTTGATGCATGCATTATAGCGTTCTATTTTTTCATGAAAAATGGTGACAGATCTTAACCTTATTGCGTTCTACTCGCTATTTTTCAACTTACTCACGTACTAGTGCGGCGAGGCAGTTAAGAAGGTCTGCAATTGCTATAGACATTGGATTGCCACGCAGGTGCATTGTCTATAAAATAGCCAATGCACCCAATGGCCATTGCCCGTCATTTTAGATGACTACGGAATTTTATCAATGCGTATTCGCAATACCACCCACAGACATTGCGTGTTTATGGACTGGATGCATTTAATTAACTAGAATTTACCAAACTGATATTTCATTTTGTATTCAATTAAGTCTTTGCATTGTCATACATACTGCTTGAAAACCGCATGGCCATTTTACAAAAATTGATCGACGATACTGTTTATCCGCTAAACCTGAGTCAATTGGGGATTGGAAGAGCGGCTGACAATGAAATAGTCATTATCGATGATGCGGTCAGCTCTTATCATGCGCTGATCACGGTGCGTGAGTCTCCGAGCGATACCAAAGTTATGGATTACATTTTGGAGGATTTAGACAGTACGAATTCGACGTATGTGAATAGTAAAGCCATAAAACAGCATAAACTTAAAAATGGCGATATCGTTCGGGTGGGTGAAACGCGTCTGAAATTTCTCACCAAAGGCCATGCGGCGCCACCACAAGAGGACTTTCAACAGACGCGAAAGTTGAGCAAAAACAAGCTGGCAAGTTTTGTAAACAAAAAAGGCGAATGATTCTCAGGCCGGCGAAGGCCACAAGTCATTAGGGTATCAATAGGTGTAGGGTATCCATAGGGGTTTGTGAAACCAATGCATGCGTTACACCGACGCAATGCCGCTAGAGCGCTTGTCGATAACCAAACAACCAGTGGGCACCGTTAGGGCTTAAAATGCGCTTGCTGCGTACAATCCCCGCGGGAATCAACACTTCTTCGCCCGGTTGGATGCGTTTGCACTGACCGGCGAGTTCCAATTCAATCTCGCCTGAGACCACCATAAACAGTTCATCTTTGTCGTGCACGACGTTTTCCCATAAGGTGTTCGGAAAATCTTCCCATGAGCCGCATGAGAATCCGCGTGCCAGCCAGGCAGATGCAATTGTTTCCATATTCGTTTCCCTATTGAGCATAGGTTCTTCCCCCGAATGGCTATGATCGTACCTCGGTAAAGCACGACCGATGCCAGTTTTAAATCATATTAAAAACAAAAACTTAGATAAGTAGCGGAGGGAAAATTGCACAGATAAGGGGCAATAAAACCCAGCTTGGCACAAAACTGGGCATAAGCGGTACGATGGGAGATACCACTGGACGGTTTCAGTCGCTGGGTTTGTCCCCCGATTCGGCATCCGCCGCCGAACCCGAAAGGTATTTCCTGTCGGCATGCGCTGTGGCGGGTAAGGATTTATCCGCCGGCGTAGACTTGGGCTTGGATTTCTTTTTCCAATTGAAGGAGCGCCAGTAGCCATGGCTGGAAAAACACTCCCAAAACCATTTACTCCATTGAATGACCGAGAACGCCAGCCAAAGAGCCCACAGTAACATGAGGATGCGGAATACAAACATAGGAATAGTAAACATCCACGCCCCCGATAATAACGCCCGGTTTATATCTTGATACCAATTCAGTTGATGCTGAGTTGATCCGTTTCCGTAAATCTGCATATTGGGAGAGCCCAATAGGCCTTGGGACACGGCGTATACTAATGTTACCGCAGTGACTAGAGTGAAGCCGACTAAAACCAGCTGGTACACGTTAAATTGCCACTTTTCGGTATCTGCGGCCAGCCGGCGGCGAAATCCGGTAACGAAAAACCAGCCTATGACCACCAAAGCGCTTTCGATGGATATAGGTACAAGACCGACGCTCAGCAAGGCCCATTGCCAGTAGCTCAGCGGGACCAAGTTTTTAAACTGCGCCAGTGCAATACTCAGGAGCAAAAATACAATCACGACGCCCCAAATCAACACCGCCGGCCCCATGGTGGGGCCTCCCATAAATAACACTACACGGTCACGCGGTACCGAAAGTGCGATTGAATGATTGACACTGCCGGCGCCAATGTCCACTTCAGAGGTATTAAGGCGCGTGCCAATACCACGAGGTTCCTGCCAGGTCACAGTGTATTGTTGCGCGCCGGGTTTGACGGGCAGTAATAGGGTATGGTCTTGGAGCCTGAGCGGTATAGGCGTATTATCGATTCGTACTTCCTGCAGTGTGCTGTTGTCTGGTAATACCACAGGATGTTGTGCACCCTGGCTGCTGCGTAAATGTAACGTTAATGAAACATTGGTGATGCGTATGCCGGGATTAATGTCGATTCGACTATTGTCGATGGTGGTTGTCTGGCCTTCGACTCCTTGGGGACGCGAGAGTGTCAGAGTGACTTGTTCACCCGGCCACGGTCGCCATTGCGGTAACCAGCGGTCCGCTTGCTGGTGGCGAATCACCGGTATGCCTTGATATTGCAAATGCCAGATGGGGGAGATGTCGAGATTCCACACTTCGGTCCACTGTGTTGTTTGCGGCGCGTTCAGTTGCAGTTTATCCTGCATGTTCAATAACGACTGCCAACTGGCCGAGGTTTGGTTGGCGCTCATGTTGATCAATACATGGCCGTTTTCAACCCTTATCCCCTCGGTGGTAACCGATTCACCGGGCAATAACGGTATGGGCAGCACAATCGCTGATCCACCGGAACGGGTTCCGTTAGGGTTTTTGCCAGTGGTGCCGAGCCGAGTGATGGTCGTCTCCACACGCCAGTCCAGGCCTAATATTATGTTACGTTCCACTTGTGCAAACGGCGGCAGCTTGGCGGTATTCAGGTCGCCAGCGGTTGTCTCGCCGGTCATTGTACCTCCAGCCATTGTCTCGCCGGTTTGTGGGGTTTGTGCCAGGCGGGTGAATTGCAGCTGAGCATCCAGACTGCCGTCGGCGTGTACACCCGCAATTTCCCAGCCATCACCAGTAACGGTCACATGGTGCGGTTTTAACGGTAACGGCAATTGCACGGTATCCACCGCCGGTAATAAACCTTCCAGTTTAACTTTGTGCTGGCCTTTACTGATGGACAGCCAGAGGGTGCCCGAGGCATCCTTGATAAGTCCTTTAGCTCGTTGCTGATTCAGCCACACCTTTTGCGGCACCCAATGGTCTGCCTGGGCCGGTAAAGGTATTGCCACGGTTTGGTTGCTGTTGACGATTAACTCCAGCGTGAGTTTATTAGGGGCTAAGTCAATGTGCAGGGTTTGCGCTTCGGCGCACTTAGGCAGGCAATCCGGCGGCGTGAACAAGCGGTTTTGCAGTTCCTGTAACAACGTGTTGCTGGGGAATTCCGCATTGGCCGGGTGTGCGAAGCAGAATAAAGCCGTCGCCGTGAAACCAACAAACAGCATGGAAGTAAATGCTTTCAACGACGGAAAACTCAGCCCGGCATGCCTGCCAACTTTTATATTAAGCAGGCCCAGGATCAGTAGTGAGACCAAGCTCACCCGTATCCATCCCAATAAGGAACTGGTAGGCGGTCCTATATAATGAATACGCACATTTTGCTGCGCGTCTACGGGACCACTCCAGGAGAAGTGCGCGCGGTTCCATTGCCATTGCGGCAGTCCCGGTCCGGTTTGCAAGATAGCATTAGGATCTTGAAATACCAATTGGGATTTATTGTCATATTTTTTTACTGGTGCAGAGCTGATGCCGCTGAGAAGCCCGTTGTCTTCCAAAGATTCTTCAGCGCTAAATGGCGCTTGCTCACTTTTTTGCCGGATGCGCGCCATGGGTGCAGGTAACGTTCTGTCTGCTTCCGCTGCGGGTCGAGTCATCGCAGGCACCGCCGGCTGGTAATAGCTTTCCAACTGCGGGTACAAGCTGGTACGGATCTGTTGAATGAAAAAAGGTATGGTCACCAGCAACAAAGCAATTAAGGTAGCATTGCGGTAAATCATCGCCCAATGGCGAAACCGCCCACTGGGTAATACCCGCAACAGGGCAAAGCCTAAAATAACAAACAGCCAAATCCACACCGGCGCATTGGATTCGTGATAAATCAATGTCATGGTAAGCAAGGTAATCGCCCCCAGTGCTTTGCCCCACAACTTGAACACCGCCGCCGTGATTAACAACACCAGAAAAATATCCAGCAAACTCCAGCGATTGACCCAAGTGGCTGAAACGTGGTCCGCACCGCTGATGGAAAACACCTGGTATCCAGGTGGTAAATTCAAAGTAGTACTGACATTGTTGAAGCTTTGATTCCAGCCAGTGGCCGGAAATGTGGCAATATCACTGTCCAGAACACTGTCAGCGGTCAATTGGATGTTACCTTGCCGGACTTCGATACCGGTGCGTTCGCCCTCTTGCAGACGGGTTATGTATTGCGGTTTGCCATTGATGTTCACCTGTCCTAATTCAATGGGAGGATTCATTTCCAGTCGCCAGTCGGTTTTTTTCACGCCGCTGATTTGATCTTGAATGGTATATTGATCGCCGGCAAAATTAAGCCACAGTGTCCGGTTCAGCGTGAGATTATCCGGACCGGGATCCGGATTGCCGCGGCGTTGTTGCTCGAAGCTCAATGTCTCCCCCGGTTGCAGGCGATAAGCCGGTAACAATTTCCAATTATCCGGCAGTAAGGTCTGTTGTGGATCGATGGCGGAAGGTCCGCCCAGGTTAACAATGCGAAGCTGCGAATGCGCGTTGAAAACCCACACTTCCTGCTCCGGCCAGGGCTTGGCGGTTTTCTGCAAAGTAAGCGAATTTAACGGCCCAATGTGTCTTACGGTCAGCTCAATGCGCCAGCGCCCGGGTTTGATTTGTATCGCCAGAGAGTGATTGGAATCCAGGCGGGCGGGTAATCGGCTTTGCAGGCGTAACGGTATGAATTTGTCCGTCAGGGGCAGCTCCAGATTCACCTCGCGGGCGCTGCCGGCCACTTGCATATCCAAATAAAAAGTGATTTGCGCCGGAATGGTGTCATCGATATAGCGAAATACCTGCAGTTCGAAGCGGTCTTCCAGTTTCTGTGGTTGAGCAATTTGCATCCATAAGCGGCTGTTTTCTATGCGGGGAAAATCGATGGGCGCACCGTTAAGGTTTACAGTAAGCAACGCTGTGGATGCGGGTATGGCCAGTGATTCCGGCAGTGCGTTCCAGGTAAAACGCCCTTTGATCGTATAACTGCCGGCAGTCACTTCAATGGCCGGCGCGCCATTGCGGGAAATGACCACGGCGGGTTTACCATTTAAGGTGACTTCCACAGGCCAATACCGCGCTTCGCCGGGAAGCGTCAGCCAGCTTTGCTCAAATACTTGCCAATGCTGGTTGAATTGGCCACCCGCAGCGTCCAGTTCCAGGTTTAACTCATCCGGCCAGGCGCAATAAAACTGTTCGAAACTGGAATATAAAAACGGGCAACGCTTATGCTCGTTGCCTTGGGACACCCAGTCGACCCACGGTTGCAGAGGCGCGGGGACTTCCTCCTTTTTCAAGGATTTAGCGCCGGCGGCAGAGCAGCACAACAGCGCAAAGACAACTAAAACCAAGCGTAGAGTTATTGTTTTCATAGTCTGTATGAACGGATCGGTTTGTGAATAGGGTTAAAGGGTTAAAAGGTTAAAGGGTTAAAAGGTTAAAGGGTTTAAAGGATAAATGAGCATTTGTCTATTATAGACTTCATTACAGTCAGTATGCGTGTGCCAGAATTGTTCATTTTTCATCGCGGAATTTGCAGCTTGGTTTGATGTAATGGTTTTCGATTCTCCAACCACATAAATCCAGCAGGAACATTGCCATGTTTATAGCCCACTTACCCGCCGGTTATCTAATCACCCGTTATGGTTTAAGGACCATTGGCGCGCCTTTTGTAAAAGCCGGTGCCTGGAAATATTACGTGATGTTCGCCTTGGTATGCAGTGTATTGCCGGATTTTGATTTGTTTTACTTTTATCTGGTCGATAACCGCCAGCACGCGCACCATACCTATTGGACACATATTCCCTTGTTTTGGCTTTTGTTCACCGCGTTATTGTATTTTAGCGCCAAAGCGGTGTTTAAAAAAAATATTGGACTGGTAAGCTCGATATTGCTAGTGAATACCTTGATGCATCTGGTTTTGGACTCAGTGGCCGGTGGAATTTACTGGCTGTATCCATTGAACAATGAGAAATATCGATTGTTTGAAATTACGGCCCGGTTTGACTGGTGGGTATTTAACTATATTATTCATTGGACTTTTTTGTTCGAGTTGCTGATTATCGCCGCCGCAACCTATGTTGTTTGGGAAGACAAAAAGCCGGCGCTGGTGGATACGGTAAGTCAGTATAACGATTAGAGTAACCTGGCAGGTTGATATTTTAGATCCGCTTAGCCACCGAGCCCGGGAAAATAAAAAGAGTGTTTACTTGAGGGATGCAGGCTCGTGACAGTAATTGAGCACTTTCATCAAGGAGAAAATTAATACTTGCCCCAAAAAAATAATCATGTTATATCTTGCTCTATGAACACAAACAAGACCCAATCTAATCCATTCATCAGTACCCAAGTGACTTGGCTATGGCTGAAGTGGCGCAAACGCCTCATCCGTAGTCATCTCATTTAGTTTTTTATTTTGGCTGCGGATCTTACCGCAGCTATCCGCATTTGTAGTTCCAAACCTGCCGTAAGATTCGCTGCCTTTACAGGGAAAGGAAGCGAATATGAACCCACCAATTGAAAACAATATTAAGAATTTTTACCTCACCGGAGTGATGCTGGTGCTGGCAGGCACAGTATTTTTCTCTGCGAAATCCATTTTTATCAAAAAAGCGTATGAATACGGGATGGATCCGGATTCAGTCATGGTATTGCGCATGGCCATGGCGGTACCATTTTATGCGCTTATTTACTTTTTGATGGCCAAACCAAAGCAAAATGCTATGTCAATGAATGACTTTTTGATTATTTGTGCTGTCGGTATGGTGGGTTATTATTTGGCGAGCTACTTGGATTTAAGTGGCTTGATGTACATTACGGCAAGCTTCGAGCGAATGATACTGTATTTATTCCCCAGCTTCGTGTTGGTCATATCCGTCATTTTTTTCAACCATAAGTTGACGTTGTCTGAGGTGGTGGCATTTCTGTTGAGCTATCTTGGCATTGTGGTGATTTATGCGCAGGACTTGCACTCCAATGGCCATGAGGTTACCTACGGTATGTTACTGGTGCTGGGTAGCGCCTTGGCTTTTTCAGTATTTGTGGTGTTGAGCGGGAAATACATCGCCAAATGCGGATCGGTTCAGTTCACCAGTATCAGCATGTTGGGGGCGAGCGCTGCGGTTTTTTTGCACTATATGTTCAACACAAATACCAGCATGGCAGGTTATCAAATGTCAGCCTATGGCTTGGTGTTTATCCTTGCATTATTCTGCACTGTACTGCCGTCGTATTTGATCAATATGGGGGTCAAGCGCATCGGTGCACCGCGTGCCGCCATCGTCGGTACCATCAGTCCGGTGTTCACCGTTGTGATGGCGTATGTGTTTTTGAATGAAGTCAGTACACCGATGCATATGCTTGGATTTGCGCTGGTGTTATTGGGGATTGCTATAATCACCGTGGCAAAACACGTGCACAAAGCGCAAATCCAGCGAGCAGCGATAAAATAAATGCTTTACATTAATCCATGCAAGCACAGCGTATTAAAATTGATCTGGCGTGGGTTACCGCCAGACAATCGTGATTTATGGTTGTTTTGCGGCAATCGCTTGTTTGCGAATGCGAACCAAGCCCATTAAGCCGCACAACGCAAGTAAGGCCAGGGTAAATATATTGAGACTACCACCGTTGCTTTGCATATTGCCATGGGATTGGGTTGTTCCCCCCGGTTTCCCGGTGAAGTTACCCCCCGCGGTGGTGGTTTGCCAGTACAGGGATTGCTGATTGCTTAAACTAGGCGTTAACACACTATATGTTGTTGCGCTGTATGCGGTGGTTTGAATGCCGATGGTGGCGGACGCCCCATAATCGGCACCCACGCTGTCGAATACGACATCTTGAAAATTAAAGACAATATCAGAACTGTTTTCCTTGAACACCACCTGGAATGTCACGTTTCCGCCATACACGAAATGGGTTAAGTTACGCCACTCTACAACCAGTTCGCGGTTGGGCGCCGAACCCAAAATGGCCCAATAAATACCGCTTTGGCCGGTTATCAACAAGTCGTCCCAAAACGGCGAGACTATGGCGCCGAATCCAAAATAGTTGCTATAACCGGTATAAGGTAACAGCGAGTTGGCGGTGGATGGGACATTGTCCAACGATTGATCTGAAGGGTGGAGAATGACGTACCCGCTGTCCGCAATACTCATTGCATTGTACTTATTGGGTTTGTCTGCAAAAGGAATAAAAAATGGCAGCTCAAGGGTACTGACGATACCCGCACGAACATCTAATTTGTTTTGCGCTGACTGTATATTCCGCCAGCGATAACTTCCCTGCGAAAAACGATAGTTATTAAATTCTGTTACTTCCACTTCGCTGTCATCGGGAAATTGTACAGTCACGCTGTCACTGCCAAAATCGGCTGGTCTCAGCATCGCTGAATAGATACCGTCGCCGGCGCTTTGGTCAAATCCGATACCATTGTCCCGCAGGGTAATTTGCCGGCCGCCCGAGGCCGTGACCGTAATCTCACCGGCGGGTTGATCGCAATTTATGTTGAGGACCGACAATCCCACGGCAGTGCCCACGCTGACTTCATACAAGTCACCCAACGGCATCAACCGCTTGGTGAGGTGCTGGTTGTTGCAGGTTAACGACCCTGTACCATTGGCATCCGCCGCCCGGATACGTCGCCCGGAAATGGTGGTATCCTGCAGCGGTTGTATTTCTGTGCCGCCGGTCAATACCAGGTTTTTAAGCTGTTTCCAGTCCCGGGCGGGGTCTTGGGCTTTTAGTAGTGTCAGCAGACCAACCACATGGGGCGAGGCCATGGATGTGCCGCTGAAAGTGGCATATTGATCCGAGTGAAGATCTAGGTTACTGGGCGCTACACCAATGCCGATATCGTCAATGTGAATGCCGTCCATAGTGATTACGGAATCGGTTTGCAGTCGAAAACGGAATTTAAACTGGTTAGTCAGTAGTGAATCGGGAATGGCATAATGATGTAACGTCCAACTGAAATTGAAACCGGTAATACCGTTTAGCGTTTGCCAGGTGGCGCCGTTATCACCAGATACTTCAACCAATACGTAATCCCAGCCGGTTTCCAATTCATATTGGGCATAAAAACCCAAATACAGCGGTTCATTACCCTGGCCGCTTAAATCAATTGCCGGTGAAGTCAGCGAAATATCTAAATTGTTTTCATAATCTCCATCAGGGCTGTCGGTCCAGGATTGACTGATACTGTAGGATTCCATATTTGTGGTCTGCCAGGGGGATTCAGCCTGCCACTGGCTTTGGTCGCTTTCGACATCATTGAAATATACGCTGGTGAAGGGATTTTCCGTCACACCAATGGCGCTGCCCGGTACCGTACTTAAGATTTCATGCCCTGGTGCGCCCACGTGTACGGTGTGACTGCCATAGCTTGAAAAAAACGCCAGCTCGTCGTCGGAAGTGGTCGCGGCCACTGAAATCAGATTAGGAAGATAGTAATTCGCTGGGTACTGGCCGCCCATATCATTGTCCATGGCCAGATTTCCGGCGGAGACAACAAACAAGATACCGGCGTCCATTTGCCGGGCGATGGCTTCTTCCAGCGCTTTGGAATAGGAACCCGACCAGCCCCATGAATTGTTAGTGGCAACAATATTAATGCCATGATTGACTTTCAAATCGTAAATATAGTCCAGGCAGGCGATGGCATCCGATACTCCGGCTTTTAAGGTCGTGGGCCTGTAGGAAAAGATTTTGCAGGCGATCAGCTTGGAATGCCAGCCAACCCCTGCCACACCCACATTATTATCGCCCTTTGCGGCAATGGTTCCGGCTACATGGGTGCCGTGATCGATATCGTCCATGGGGTCAGAGTCTCGGTTGGCCGCGTCTATGCCATGAATATCATCGATGTATCCGTTGCCGTCGTCATCGATATTGTTACCCGCAATTTCATTGGGATTGGTCCAGATGTTGTCGACCAGGTCTTCATGGGTGTAGTCGATCCCGGTATCGATAACCGCCACTACGACATCTTCGCTGCCCTGGGTGATGTCCCAGGCCTCAGGGGCATTAATGTCTGCGTCGGTTACGCCGCCTGTTGCGCCGGTGTTGTGCAGTGCCCAAAGTTCAGAAAAAGACGTATCATTGGGTACATAATGCAGCTGGATATCATAATCCGGTTCCGCATACAGTACGTTTGGATCGCTACGGTAAGCGGCAAGCACCTCGGAGATATTCTGCGATTTCGGAACCTGAACCAGCTGTAAACCGGAGACGGTTTTATAGTGTGTTAACGTCTTTATCCCGCGCGAGGCAAACCGGTTAGCGGAAAGAACACTTTTAGGCGTATCTTTGAATCGCACCAGAATACGGTCTTGGGAATCGGAAGAAGGAAATGCTTTTGCCGGTAGAGTCTTGGCTGATGCTGAACGGGTTTGAGCCGCGAAGGTTTTGTAGTTTGGTGTTTTTTCTTCAGCAGCCGCATGCGTAACTCCAATTGTGATGGTTGCCAAAAGAATTGCCCAGGCTACAACAAACGAATTGAATAAAGAATAATTTTTATTTACTGAAATCATGGATATGCCTCCCCGCTTTCATTCTCCTGCTCAGCATCCCTAACGGAAAACGTTAGGGAACTATATATCGAAAAATGAACTTGAATCTGTTTGTTATATTAAGTGAAAATATAAATCCTTAACTACTGGGGCAGTGTACGACAATTGTAATTCAAAGCCCATAGTAAATAATTACTATTCGAGCCGGGCTTATGTCACATACGGAGAAATGAAAGCGCTAATATGAGTGTGCTAGGTGATCACGTAAGTAATCGAACAGAATCAGCCGTTTTGATAATAGAGATTCAGGTATATAGTTAATATCCATCCATACTCGATAGTATTTCAAAAGGGCTTCATCCGGGTTACAGCAAACCACAAGTTTAAAGGATAGGCGCTGGCTATATGCTGGAGAACGCCGCTGAGATGTATTGCAGGTCCAGATTTAATACGCGCCAAAAGCCGCGGCAATCAAAATATTCAACACCGTCAAAATAAGACTGCCCAAAAGCGCAGGCCCGAACCCCTGGATTCGAAATCCCGGCGCCAGGGCGGCGGCCAGCCATAGCATTAATGCATTTATCACAAATAGAAATAAGCCAAGGGTTAGAACGGTAATGGGTATGGTAAGCAATATCATTAAGGGACGGACAACGGCGTTTACCACACCCAACATAATCGCGGCGAGGAAAGCCGACCCCCAGCCGTCGATGTGTATACCGTTAACCATATTAGCGACCAGCATTAATAATGCTGCGGTAACGATCAAATGGGCCAGTAATTCCAACATTTTAACATTGCCTCCGCTTTGAATCTGGATTGCTATCTGGTGACATAAGGTAGCGTATTCCACCGGGGGTGAATTTGCCAGTAACAAAACCCAATGGATCGTTTTTCTCGAAAACGTGGAAAAATTGTTTGAAATGCGCTAGTTATGTTAATTGATTTCCGTTAAATTACCTCAAAACCTAACGCGAGAAAGACTATGAACGGCGAATCCAGCTCCGCATCACCGCAGTTTGAAAAAATATGGCTTAAGTCCTATCCCAAGGGCATGCCCACCGAGATTGACGTCAATGCGTATGCTTCCATCGCCGACGTGCTGGAGCACAGCGTAGAGCGGTTTCGCCAACGTCCTTCCTTCGCGAATATGGGGACTGAGCTTACCTACGGCGATCTTGATCAAAAAACGCGCGATTTCGCGGCGTATTTGCAGCACGATCTGGGTCTGCAAAAAGGCGATACTATCGCCATCATGATGCCGAATTTGTTGCAATATCCCATTGCGTTATTCGGTGCCTTGCGGGCCGGGCTCTCGGTCACCAACGTTAATCCTTTGTATACCCCGCGAGAGTTAAAACACCAATTGAAGGACTCGGGCGCTTGCTGTGTCGTTATACTGGAGAATTTTTGTCATAAGTTAACCGAAATTTTAACGGAAACGCAGGTGAAAACCGTCATCACCACGCGCATCGGGGACATGCTGCAGTTCCCAAAATCCGCGCTGGTGAATTTTGTCGTTAAGCGCATTAAAAAAATGGTGCCGGCGTATCAACTGCCCAATGAAGTAAATTTTAAGCACGTACTTCAAGTCGGCAAGCAACATGAATTTAAACCGGTAGAAATACATAAACAGGATATTGCGTTTATTCAATACACCGCCGGGACAACCGGTGCAGCCAAGGGAGTATTGTTATCCCATGGCAACATCGTCGCCAATATCCAGCAGACATCCGCATGGATTAGCCCTAGAGTTATTGAAGGCAAAGAAATCATCATCACGCCGCTACCGCTTTATCATATCTTTTCATTGACGGCCAACTGTTTGCTGTTTATGAAAGTAGGAGCGATGATTTATTTGATTACCAACCCCCGGGATTTTAAAGGCTTTGTCAATGAGTTGCGTAAAGTGCGCTTCAGCGCCATAACGGGGGTAAATACCTTGTTTAATGCTTTATTAAATACACCGGGTTTTACCGATCTGGATTTTTCTGCGCTGAAGATACCGTTAGGCGGGGGTATGGCGATACAGAAGGCGGTCGCGGAGCGATGGACCGCGGTAACCGGGCAGACAATTATTGAAGCCTATGGCTTGACGGAAACCTCGCCCGGCGTATGCATTAATCCCATGGACTTGGCGGGATACAACGGTAAAATTGGATTGCCACTGCCCTCTACAGAATGTTCCATACAAAAAGATGGCAAGCTGTTACCCATTGGTGAAGCCGGCGAATTGTGCGTACGCGGACCTCAAGTGATGCAAGGCTATCTAAACCGGCCGGAGCAAACCGCCACCGTGCTGACAGCCGATGGCTGGTTTCATACCGGCGACATAGCTTGCATGGATGAAAACGGCTACTTGCAAATCTTGGAACGCAAAGATGACATGATCCTGGTGTCTGGCTTCAATGTCTACCCAAACGAAGTGGAGGGAGTCGTGGCGGATCATCCAGGCGTGCTCGAAGTGGCCGCGATCGGCGTGCCGGACGAAAAGTCCGGAGAAGTGGTTAAAATTGTTGTGGTGAAAAAAGATCCTGGGTTAACGGAAGAGATACTCCATCGGCACTGTAAAAAAGAGCTGGCCGCCTACAAAGTGCCGAAACACATCGAATTCAGAGACGCCTTGCCCAAATCCAATGTAGGTAAAATATTGCGGCGGGAATTGCGCTAACCGTATTTCGGTTCTGATGACAACGAAGGTTTCCCTATCTTGTGGCGGTGTAACATACATCAACCGTGCAATTATTAAATAGCGGTTAACCGCTATGGCGATGAGCCAGATACGTGCCGGAGACAATCGCTACGCAGGTGGTCGCAAGAACAGCTGTCAACGTTTCATTTAATAAGAGCACTGCCAAGGCAAGTGTTACTAATGGCAAGGCCAATTGTAAAGTGCCAATTCGGCGGATACCGCCTCGCCCAAGTGCGTAAAACCACAATACGTATCCAGCGAATGAAGAAAGCAACGTCATCCAAGCTAATGCCAGCCAGCCTTCCAGTGGAATACTCCCCCAGGCGGTGCGATAGGAGAATGCCGCAAATAGCGGAATCACCACAACCAGTGTGACGGTTAGTCCCCAGAAAGTGGTTGCGATGGTGCCCAGCTTGCGCGACAGGCTTCCTCCCGCCACATAGCCAATCGAGCAGGCCACGCACCCTAGCAAAATGATTAAATCACCGAATAGGCTGGCTCCGCTGGAACTGTAATCCAAAGAATCCACACGCAAGATTACCAGGCTTATTGCGCCGCCCACGGCGATCGCAGATCCTATCCACCAACCTATATGAGGTGTTCGACCTTCAATAACAGAGAGGATCAGAACCGTAAAAATGGGAATCAGCGCCATAATCAACGCAGCGTGGCTTGCAGTGGTAAATTCAATGCCGATACTGAGCAGTGCAGGCCACAAGGCGAAACTGCACAATCCCGATACCGCTAAAATCGCAATATCGCGCCCGGACTTGGGGAAAGGCAATCGCAACGCAAAGGCAATGGTCGCTCCGATCATGCCGGCCAGCACTGAGCGCAAGACGCCCGCGGAGAGCCCGTCAATATAGATAACCGCAATTTTATTGGCAATCGCTGTTCCGCTCCACAGTAAGAGCGCTAATCCGGCAGCTGCGAACGCAGCAAAATCAACTGGTACGTGGGGATTTTCGGTGTTCTCCAGGAGCTGAGCTTGCGCTTTTTCCCCCTTATAATCTTGCATGGCATATCTTCCATTATTTTCGTCAAGTCCCTTCACTGGCAGACAGAAAAAAGCCCGCCTCGTGAGGGGCGGGCTTTATTGATCACAAAGACAAAATCTAACCCACCACTTCTGTTTGAACAATGGCGCTAATAATTCGAAATTTGTCTTTGTTGATGTTCATTGTGGTTAAATAGCAAAAAAGCTTCAGGCTGTCAATTTCTTCGGATAAGCCATTGATTCTCAGTTCGTATATGATCAACAATGGTGTGAAATTCTGCGATTGTATAAAGTAAAGTAGATGGCGAGGCGTTCAATTTGCGACGCGGTGATATTCTATAAGCGGCGGAAGCAAAAATGAGGTTGATGCTTTATTAATGGAACTTGATTAATGGATCATGATTAATGGAACATGAAGGTGGGTGAATGATAACGCTGCAAGACAGATTCAAAGGTTGCCTGGTCGGATTGGCCTGCGGAGATGCCGTTGGCACCTCAGTGGAATTTCAACCGCGCGGATCGTTTGCGCCGGTGACAGATATGGTGGGCGGCGGGCCATTCCACCTGAGGCCTGGGCAATGGACCGACGATACCTCCATGGCTTTGTGCCTGGCAGCGAGTTTAACCGAATGCAATGGATTTGATGCATTTGATCAAATGCAGCGTTACTGCCGCTGGAGGTCGGAAGGGTATATGAGCAGTACCGGCAAATGTTTTGACATCGGCAATACCGTGGCGGAAGCTCTTAGCAACTTTATCGCAACCGATGAGCCCTATTCCGGTCCCACACGCGAGCATTCAGCCGGCAATGGCAGTATTATGCGTTTGGCGCCGATTCCTATGTTTTTTCATTTCAGTATCACCGACACGATTTATTTCTCGGGTGAGAGCTCCCGTACCACTCACGGAGCGTTAGAGTGTGTTGAGGCTTGCCGTTTGTTCGGTGCCGTGTTGCATTATGCTCTAAACAGCGATCCAAAAGAGAAAATATTATTTTCCCAAAGTGCCAGTGAGTTTAAATCGAAAAAAGTCCAGTCCATCGCCCAGGGTAGTTACAAAACAAAAGAGTATACCGACATCAAGGGTAGTGGGTACGTAATCGATAGTTTAGAAGCGGCCTTATGGTGCTTTTTAAATACGGA
>JAJDNG010000084.1 GCA_022340845.1 Gammaproteobacteria bacterium
GGTTTTTCGTTAAATTCCAAGATCTTACCCTGATCGTTCACTGTCATGACACCAAACGATTTGGCCTGTTCCAGCGGTACTTCAATACACCCCACGGTCAAATCGGCATTGGTTTCCACATGTTGTGCAATCATAGGCCCGTAATCCATTTTATAGATATGGTCCCCTGCCAGGATCAACACATATTCCGGTTTATGCGAACGCAGAATATCGATGTTTTGGTACACCGCATCAGCCGTACCGACGTACCACGAGGTCTCGATGCGCTGCTGAGCCGGCAATAATTCCACGAACTCATCGAATTCGCCACGCAAGTAGCTCCAGCCTCGTTGGATATGTTGAATCAGGGAATGCGCTTTATATTGCGTTAACACTCCGATTCGTCGGATGCCCGAGTTAATGCAATTGGACAGTGCAAAGTCAATGATACGGAACTTTCCGCCAAATGGTACAGCCGGTTTTGCCCGCCATAATGTCAGTTGTTTTAATCGAGACCCCCGGCCACCAGCCAATACCAGCGCCACAGTATTGCGTGTCAACAAGCTAACAAATCGAGTCGGTTGACTCATATTTCCCTCCCCCGCATCTTATTTGTACTAAGTTTGGTATGCATTGCCCATTCGATCTTTGATGTAAATCAATTATTAAGTGCTCAAATCCTTCAGTGATTAAATTCTTTGGTCCACGTAGGATGGTTGAATACCAATGATTGGAAAGTTAAATGAACGTAAGATAAACGGCATTTTCACGCTACCCGCCAAAACCCAATTCCGGCGGAGGAATTTAAACCATGCGATTGACTAAAAATGCGGTTGGTTAATAATGGTAAAAGGTACGATTCAAGTGTTGTACGACAGCATCAATTTCATCGGCAGACCATTTTAAATCCGTCTCCAAGGCCCAGCGCCCCACCCAATATTGTATGTCTTCGTACGTTTTTGCTTTGTGAGCGCCACGGATATGCACCAAGCTTTCGTGGCAGGAATGGCAGTGGTTTTCATACAGCAACTTACCACGCGACGCTGGCTCATTGGCGAGATTCTCTTGCTCGTCGTGCTTGCTCTTTGAATCCTTTACAGGAGTCATGGCGGTGTCAATGTCCTGTTTTTCCGTGGTTTGGTTATCTTTTACCGCTGCACAGCTTATAAGCGGAACTAACACACTTAGCATTAAACCAAGGATTAGCAATTTGGAAATAAAAATGGGCTTTAAATAAAACATGAGGTTTCGATTCATCCAGTTAAATGCATCCATATCAATGAATGTTGTGCACTACAATAATCATTATAGTCGCTACGAAAGACGGTAGTAAAAAGAGTGGTATATCTATCGGCAAATATCAAGCAAGAATACACATTCTATCCGGTGACGACGTTCGGGTGCCTGTCACATAAATATATACGATTTGGGCACGACTTGTTGCAACATTGCGTGTTCTTCTTATAGGACTCCGCAGGCCAGCCGGAATAACTTCTCATACGCTTTGGCACCCGCCGGTCAGATTACAGGCAATATTTCGGCTGGCAGACTATTGTATTTATCCAGGCATTGTTGAAATTCGGCTTTGCGCCTGCTGGTTGCTGAAGTATATCCACGACAATTCGACAACTCTTGCCCCACAAAGCCGCAAGCCAGCTTGGCTTGGTTGATGGCGTCATCGAGAAATCCAACAGCTCGAAAACAACTGGCTGTCTCAATGCATAGTTCATTTTGGCAAGTTTGTTCAATTTGTTCCGCCACTTGAGAATAACATTCGCTGGGATCATCGGCGGATGGCGTCAGCGAGCACAGCATTGGCGGTTGCGAGCTTTCCACTACTTTTATCTTATCCACAAACTGGCTGGCCAGGGTTTGCCATTGTTCGAACCGCTTCGCTTCGGAAATGCATTTTTGGTCTTTATCCTCCGGATGTTGTTTGACGCAACTACTTAGTTTTACACAGGTATCAGATACCGTAGTAAATAGTGCATTGTGGGTCTGTTTCCACTTTTCGTATTCCTCAGCATCGCGGAAGCCTACGCCAAACTGCTGTGCCTGGGTAGCCTCCCAACCGTGCTGGAGATGTTCTCTCGCCTCTTTTTCATATTGAACAAAAGGTTGTTGCTGGCAAGATTCCCCTATCTTCTCCAGATCGATGGACACTGCAACATTTGCGGATTGTGACTTCTGCCCGCTCGACTCTACCGTGGTTTTACTATCAGCTTCGGAATTGGACTCGGGGGTATTGGCTGCTGAACTGACTTCGGCGGACGTGGAATCGGAGTTGGTTTCATTAACTTCTGCCGTGGGAGTCGCCTGTGACGCGCAGGAAGGCAATAACACAATGAACAAACAAACCATTGCAATGTGCAAAGGATGAAATTCCAGTCCGGTGCTAGGTATTATTTTCATAGTTTCTCCCTCAGTATTCTGCAGACTAATGATGATTTGGGGTTGGGTTATGAGTGGAATTTTTATCGCGCCCGCAGCGCCTGCAGTTTCTACAAACTTGCGCATTCGTCATACTTTTGACGTAAATCAAGCTAAGCTTAATTTATTTCAAGAGTTCATACAATGCTGGGAAAAATAATATAGAATATGAGCGTTCTCAAATAAAGAACGATTCAGATAGCAAGTGGAAATAGCCACAACTGATTAAAAAGTAAGCAGCCGTACCAATTAGATTTTAGGTAGGATTAAATTTAAAATAGGTTTAAATTAGAAGTTGACTAAATACAAACGCTTCCCGTATGGTTGGCAACATTGTTGAGATTTAGGAATTGCTAATTTAATCTGTTAAGAAATAGTAATTTAAGAAAAACAAACATCAAATAGGAGGGATTACCCATGTTGAAACGCCACAATGCTCTGGTCATCGCAGCCTGCGCAGGTTTGGTTTGGTTAGGCGGTTGTGCTTCTACGGCAGAACCTGATGCAGTAGCAAACGCACAGTCCACCGCAGATGAAGCTAAATCAATTGCTCAAGAAGCCAGAACCATGGCTGCAGAGGCACGTGATATCGCATTACGCGCGGAGCAAAAAGCCGATCAAGCACTCGCCAGTTCCAACGATGCTAAATCCACAGCGGAACAAGCTCTGAGCGAAGCCAGAAGCGCGAACGAAAAAGCAGAAAGAATGTTTGACAGAGCCATCAGCAAATAATAAGAGGGTCAACCGCGAATAATATCGAGTACCATCAGCAAGAAAAACCAATAGCATTTGATATCACCAAACCAATTGGTTTACCCGGCTGATGCTGAATTGCTTAAGACGGAAATCGCACATTCGCACTCGCAACACAGTTCATACTACGGATTGTGTTTTAAATAAAAAACCCCGGTTTCAGCCGTTACTGAACTGAAATCGGGGTTTTGTTGTATTCGTATCTACAACCATGCAGGCAATCATATCCGCGGATAGAACGAATCGCATCCCTGATTGAATATCAGGAAACGAAGCCACTTGGACACGGATTTTTGCTTAGCACCGGTCTTGCGGGAGAATCTTGTGGAAGGCCCCTGGGGTTGGATCTTGCGGAATACCGTTACGCCGTTATTAACTGTGCCATAACCACAGATCCGTCATAACCACAGATCCGTCAATAATCACGATCATTAATTTTTGCGTTCTGAATTAGATTCAATGAATGCAATCCAAAGCCATACTTGATGAATTCCGCAGTGGCATCTCTAAGCTTTTCGCTGCCGAATAAACCCAGGTCGATACAGGTCTGAAACGGATTGCACTGGCTGTTGAGCACCGGCAATGCCATTTGTTTGAAACGTTCCACCAAGGGCGCCTGGTCAGCGCCATTGTGACTGGATTCAACTCGCAAAATCCAATGGGTTTTGCTGCTGTTTTTGCTTAAGTCTGCCACAGGCACGGGAACGCCGGACAATTGAGTCGCAACCTGAAACACCCGTTTCCATGTCTCGTGACTCAAACCGTTTCCGGCAAAATCCTCTATTGCCGCAACCGCGCTGGTGCGCAGTTCCATGTCGCCATTTTTAACGGTTTTTAATGGCGGATGGATTTCAACATACAAGACGTTGTTCTTGCGCCCCACTTTAACCGGATTATCAATGATTCTAACCGGTACCCCACGCGGTACGCGAAAAATCAACTGCTCAACATCTTCGGGGTACATGCGCAGACAACCGTGGCTCACTCGCCTGCCAATGGTCAAGGGTTTGTTGGTCCCGTGGATTAAATACCCCGGCGCATCCAGCATCAAGGCATGCTCCCCCAGAGGATTGTCGGGGCCAGGCGGTACCACCGCTGGCATTTGCCTGCCATCCGTCTTGGCTTCGTCCAACACGGATTGGGGAACCGTCCAAATGGGGTTTTCCATTTTTTCCACGACTTTAAAATTACCCAGAGGGGTTTCCCAGTTTTCCCGCCCTATGCCAATGGGAAAGGTATAAACCAAAGGTGATTGCGAATCTTGTTTCGCCGGAAAATAGTACAGGCGCATTTCCGCAATGTTCACCACAATGCCTTCCCACGGCACATTTGGCAAAATATATTGACTGGGTATGACAACCTGAGTGCCTTCGCCGGGCAACCAGGGATCCACATTGGGGTTAGCGGCGATTAATTCATTAAATCCTACATTGTACAACCGCGCGATATCAACGAAAGTATCGGTAGCGGAAAGCTCTGCTTGCTGATACTGACCGACGATGGTGTCTCCGTTGGTGGGCAACTGTAATACGCTAGCCTGGGCATTCAATCCACCGATCACCCAAATCAATAGCGCGGCTATTGTCACCAACTTTTGGCGGGTCGAATTGGGGAGACGATTTTGATACTGTGGTCGCACTGGCGGGCTCCAGATGGATGTCGCGGCTAATTTTCTTCTTTAATTAGAACAAGTTAGTTTAAAAAGTTCACTAATCAGGAAAAAAGAGTGGTAAATATCATCGGCCGTACTTAGTAACGGTTGATTATCCCACAGAGTGTTACAACTATGAAACTAATTCAGCAATTGCTTAATCCCGACATTTACCCCCATCCCGTGAAGCAAACAGAGCTGGTGGAAACACATATATCCTGGGTGATACTCACGGGTGACTACGCCTACAAACTCAAAAAGCCGGTAAATTTCGGCTTTTTGGACTTCAGCACACTGGCCAAACGCAAACATTATTGTAGCGAAGAATTGCGCTTGAATAAGCGACTTGCGCCACAAATTTACCTGGAAACCGTAGCGATTACCGGTGACGATGACTCGCCGCAGATTAACGGTTCGGGCCCTGTCCTGGAATATGCCGTTAAAATGCGCCAATTCCGCCAACAAGATCAATTCGACCGGTTGCTCTCGCGCAACCAGCTGGACAAACAAGACATTTTGGATCTTTCCCAACTCATTGCCCGGTTTCATCAGGCGGCACAACCCGCCTCCAAGGATTCGGAATTCGGTGATCCTGAGCACGTATACGCGCCAGCAAAAGAGAATTTCAGCCAGATCGAACCGCTGCTGCAAAACACCCTTGACCTGGCATTGCTCCGTGAAGTCGCTGATTGGAGTCGTGGCGAATTCAATCACGCCCGCGCCGTCATGGACGAGCGCAAACGACAAGGATTAGTTCGCGAATGCCACGGGGATATGCATCTGCGCAATATCGCTAAATATCACGCCGACATCGTGGCATTTGATTGCATCGAATTTAATGACAATTTGCGCTGGATAGACGTAATCAGTGAAATCGCTTTTATTGAAATGGACCTTTACGACCGTGATCGACGGGATTTTGCCAATATTTTATTAAATACTTATTTGCAGATCACCGGTGATTATCCGGCCATGCGCTTATTACGTTATTACCTGGTATATCGCGCCATGGTCCGCGCTAAAGTGGATTGCCTGCGTGCGCATCAAAAGGACATCGGCGCCCAAGAACACACTAAAACCATGAACGAATTCCGCCATTATCTGAGCTTGGCGAAGCATTTCACCCAACCAGCGCCGCCGTTTTTGCTCATTACCAGCGGATTGTCGGGTTGCGGCAAAACTTACGCATCGACAGGGCTCATGGAGTATTTACCGTTTGTTCGCATCCGCTCAGATGTGGAACGAAAACGCCTGTTTGGCCTTGCCCCCGACCAAGCCAGCGATTCGGCCGTGGATTCGGGAATTTATACACCGCAAGCCTCGCAAAAAACCTATGCTCGATTAGCGGACCTGGCCCGCACCATATTGAGTTCACAATGGAGTGTCCTGGTGGATGCAGCGTTTTTGCAGCAGGAACAGCGGCAACAGTTTCGTGATCTCGCCAACGAGCTGCGCCTGCCATTTTTGATTTTGCATTTTGACGCACCCCAGTCCGTGCTGATCGAACGGATCACACACCGGCAACTGCAACGCTCACAACAACAAGACGCCTCCGAAGCTGATCTGCAGGTATTGGCGGCGCAGTTGCACCGCCTACATCCCCCCGCTTCCAATGAGCTTGCTCATACGCTGAAAATAGATACCAGTGGCGATTTACCGTTCGCGCCTCTTGCGAAACAAATAGAAGAACGCTTGTTGAGCTAAGACCACTGGATGCTAAGCCCTAAGCCACGGTCACCTCCGGTGACAAATACACATCTTGAATGGCATTTAACAACTTCACACCTTCGGCAATGGGTTTTTGAAATGCCTTGCGTCCGGAAATCAACCCCATGCCGCCAGCGCGTTTATTGATGACTGCCGTGCGCACCGCCTGATGCAAATCATCCGCGCCCGAGGCACCACCGGAGTTAATCATGCCCACCCGCCCCATGTAACAGTTTGCGACCTGGTAGCGCACCAGATCGATAGGATTGTCGGACGTCAATTCCTCATACACTTTGGGGTGAGTTTTGCCGAAATTGATCGCCGTATAGCCGCCGTTATTCTGGGCTTGCTTTTGTTTGATGATATCCGCTTCTATGGTGGCGGCGAGATGATTCGCCTGACCGGTCAAGTCCGCGGCGGTATGATAATCCACCCCTTCGTGTTTGAACGC
Organism: Gammaproteobacteria bacterium; assembly: GCA_022340845.1. Classification (GTDB taxonomy): domain Bacteria; phylum Pseudomonadota; class Gammaproteobacteria; order SZUA-152; family SZUA-152; genus JAJDNG01. Next base: position 6,972 of record JAJDNG010000084.1, read on the forward strand.
CGAATTGCGCAAATACGCCCACAAAACTGTCACAAGCCCCATTTCATGCGCATAGGCAAAGGCTTCGCTGACCTCCTGGATTTGCCGCCGCGACTCTTCCGAACCGTAATACACCGTTGCGCCCACCGCCACCGCACCCAAGTTGAACGCTTGGTCCACGCTGGCGAATAAGGTCTGGTCATATTTGTTGGGATAGGTTAGCAACTCGTTATGGTTGAGTTTCACAATAAACGGAATTTTATGGGCGTATTTACGGCCGATCGAACCCAACACACCTAATGTCGAAGCAACCCCATTACACCCGCCTTCCAGGGCGAGCTTGAGAATGTTCTCCGGATCGAAAAACAGAGGGTTGGGCGCAAACGAGGCCCCACCGGAGTGTTCCACACCTTGGTCTACCGGAAGCAACGACAGATAACCCGTACCGCCCAGTCGCCCATGATTAAAAAATGACTGCAGGTTACGAAGCACAGCCACTTTGCGATCACTGGGCAACAATATTCGCTCAATATAATCCGGCCCGGGAGCATGGATGGTTTCTTTGGGGATGCATTTGCATTGGTGAGTGAGCAACTCGTCCGCTTCATCACCTAATATTTCCACGACATTTGACATGATTGCTCTCCTTATAGGTAGCGGTTCTGATGTCCTTTTTTACTACTCGACTAATTGCTACTACTCGACTAATCTGGGAAAACGCAATAAATCCACTTGCTCGCCGAGTCGCGGCCGATGGGCATTGACTTTAAACTGTTGTTGCACCTGCTTGGACAACCCATTGATGGAATCCGGCTCGCCGTGTACTAAAAATAACGCCGGCCTGGTAGAAAAGTTTTTGTACCAGCGCAGCAAGTCCCGCTGATCGCCGTGTGCCGACAAACCGCCGACAGTATGCACCTGGGCCGCCACTCGAATGGCTTCCCCCCAAAGCCGGATGCGATGTGCACCGTTGACCAACTGCCTGCCCAGCGTGCCTTGTGCTTGGTAACCCACGATAATCACATGGCAATTGTCCCGCCACACGTTATGTTTTAGATGATGGCGTATCCGCCCGCCGTTGCACATGCCGCTACCGGCGATAATAATTGCACCGGAGTGAAACATATTGAGCTTCATGGATTGATTGGCTGTGCGCGTAAGGGTCAGATTGGGTAGTAAGGGTTTTTTCTGATTTTTATCAAATAGCGCATGAGCTTCAACATCATACAGCTCTTTATGCCGCATATAGACTTGAGTGGCCTCAATCGCCATTGGACTGTCCAAGAAAATTTGCCAATGCGCCAGCTGCCATGGCTGATAATATTTGGCAAAGATATACAAGAGCTCTTGACTTCGGCCAACGGCAAATGACGGTATTAAGATATTGCCATCGCTCTCCCGGGCCATGGCGATGATTTCCTTCAGCTCGCGCAAGGTTTCGTCAAAACTGCGATGCAAACGATCCCCGTAGGTGCTTTCCATTAAAACAATATCGGCATGCTGCAACAGCGTCGGATCGCGTAGAATTGGTGCCTCCCATTTTCCCAGGTCGCCGCTGAAAACCAGCCGCCGTTCTTGCCCGCCTTCGGAAAGTTTCAATTCGACGATGGACGCGCCGAGGATATGACCTGCATCGTGAAGCCGCACATTAACCCCCGGCAGGATTTTTTTCCATTCACCGTATGGCAGTCCTTTGATACGATGGTGCGCAATTTTCGCATCTTCCATAGTGTATAGTGGCGCAACTTCTTTCAAGCCTTTTCGCTGGCGCTTTTTATTTTCCCATTCGGCATTTTTTTCATTCAGGTAGCCCGCATCTTTCAGCATGATACGGCACAAGTCCCCGCTGGCGTGTTGGGTATAAATAGGTCCGGCGTATCCCGATTTAACCAGCAAGGGAAGGCGGCCAGAATGATCAATGTGGGAATGGCTAAGAATGACCGCATCGATTTGTTTCGGATCGAAGGCAAATGGTTCGGCGTTCCTGGCCTCGTCTTCCGGACTGCCCTGGATCAGGCCACAATCCATTAAGACTTTGCTGCCCCCGACCTGTATCAAGTAACACGACCCGGTGACTTCGCCGGCAGCCCCATGAAAGGTAAGATTCATATGAATTCAGCGCTTTTGTTGCTATAAATAATAGTGTAAACGGAAACCACTTGGGTAAACATAAACTACCCTGTTATTAAGGTGGCTTTCATTGACTAGGATCAAACCAAATCTGAACAGTAGTAGGAATAATGACAACTCAATAATTGCTTTAGATTCATACTGAACCCTTTGGCATTGTCCCCTACAATCTTTAATCCAACGGGAGGTCACCATGAGTGTCGGCGAGTTTTGTAACCGTGAAGTGGTTGTCGCAGACAAATCCACGTCTCTGGTTGTAATTGCCCAATTAATGCGTGAACACCATGTTGGCTGCATTGTCATTACCGAATCTCAGGGTGAAGTCAAAGAACCCATAGGCATTATTACCGATCGTGACATTGTACTCGAGATTGTCGCCCCGCAATTGGATCTGGAAGCCGTGGCGGTAGGCGATGTGATGAGCGGCGAATTATTGCTTGCGCGCGAAGTGGACGGTTTGTGGGAAACCTTAAAACGCATGCGCAGCCGGGGTGTAAGGCGGGTTCCTGTCATTAACGATGAAAACGTCTTGGTGGGCATATTAACGGTAGACGATATCCTGGAAATACTGGCAAACGAATTTAGTGAGGTAATAACAGTTCTAAACAAAGAACGCCGTAAAGAAGAGGCCGCCAGAACCCTGCTTTGATACGTAGGATAAAACTACCAATAATCCATCGAAACTCAATTTAAACTCAACCTAAACAAAAGGAGCACTCTATGGCGAAAACGTGGGTAGTGGTTGCCGAAAGCAGCCGGGCGAGAATTTTTTCTCTGGAAAAAGTCAAATGACCTATGGAAGAAATTCTAACACTGGATCACCCCGACAGCCGTGCTCACGAACAGGAACTTACCAGTGATTTACCAGGACGCACGTTTGACAGCAACGGCCAGGGCCGCCATGTCATGGGTACTTCCGTTGAGCCCAAACAACAGGAGACCATCACCTTCGCCAAACAAATCGCCGAACATCTGGATACCCACCGCAAAGCCGGTGACTACAGCAAGTTGGTGATTTTCGCCGCACCGGCGTTTTTGGGGTTACTGCGAGAAAACATGAATGCCCACACCAATAAACTAGTAGTCCATGAATGCAATAAAAACCTGGTCCAGCTCAGTGTGGATAAAATTCGGGAGCACATCCCGTATCCATTGCCAATATTGTCAGAATAAAATCGGCAGTATAAACTCGCGGCAAAACGGAATCGAACAACAGTACACGCCAGATAAATTGCTGTTATTTTAATTCAATGAACGAATATCCGGGAGAGAGTCATGGGCAAACCCACTGATGAGGAATTAACTCAAGCATTGGAAGAAGTGTCGCGCATGCGCGAACAAGGTGACGACCCACATTTTGTCGCTAAATCGCTGCTCAATATATATTATCGATTCCACCTTTTGGAAAAAGTATTGCAGGCCACAGAACGATATCTGCACTCCGGTCAGGCGGTGCACGAACATACCTTACTGGTAAAGGCCATCAACGAGTATCATAGCAAGGAAAAAAGATCAGCGGGCGAAGACGAGGATACCTACTAGTTAGCAGCAGAAATATAGTAAGCGAAATACCACAGTACATCCGATTATCCGCTCACTCACAGGTTCGCGCAAATTCCACAACCGCCGGCAGAACCACATAGAGTGATGTTGTTGGTTTTTTATCTTACCCCCCTGCCTGTTCGGCAAACTACGCAAAAAGTTAAGTGGTAGAACAATTGCATTTATTCAACCATAACAATTAGTTAACGGACTTCGTAAGAAATAAGACTACACAATAATTTGCTCATTACTTAGATACAACCGTACATTTTTATGCCATATTCTGTTCCATTGTTTTCCCACTTGCCTGGTCAAGTAATGTGAATAAACAGCAGGCATTGGGTTGTCTTAACAGGGATTCGAGGGGCAGCACAAAAATAACTAACAAGGGAATGGAAAAGCACTAACTTTTCCGCAGTGTCTCCGAAAAACAATCGTCCTAGTGTTCGCCCACCGAATATTTCTCGCTTCCCGAAGTTCCTAGAAGCACTGAGAAAATAATTTGCGAATAATCGATACACAGTGGTGGCGCCTATGACTATCCCTAGATTGCATCGACTTGATAAAAATGCTATCCATCTCATTTTTACCACAGATTTTACACAGCGCTTAAATCACACATTATCGTGGCTGGGTCTATTGTGTTTATACGTCGCAATGGTATCAGGCGCTATATACTATCCTGGCGCCAATGCAGCGGTTTCAGGCGACTACATGATGTTCCAACTCGCCGATAAATATAATGACAAGAAAGCCCAATATATCGTCGGTCGTAAATATTATACCGGCACTGGCGTGTCGAAAGACCTCGATGAAGCCGTTAAGTACTTGAGCCGTTCTGCCCAACAAGGCTATGACAAAGCACAATACCTGCTGGGGAAAATGAATTTATACGGCGAAGGTGTGCCGACAAACTTTCTGGCGGCGTACGATTTACTGAACAGTGCCGCCGAACAAGCTAACCCTGAAGCCCGGTTTGAACTGGCCAACGTACTGTTTCACGACAAATATGGCCGTAAAGATACGCAGCGTGCCATCAAATTATACGAACAAGCCGCCGAAGACCGGCATATTGCTGCGCAATATTTTATTGGAGTCATATTTTACGAAGGAAAATCCACCGCCGTTGACCAGATCAAAGGTAAAAAATGGCTCAAAATTGCGGCCGCGAATGGTTTTAAACGCGCTTCGGACTATCTGGCAACGCTTGAGCAAAAACCCCCAGGAAAGACCACCGTTGCCAGCAAAGCGCCCGTCGCCAAGCAAGTTTCCAAAGCTAAGGCTAGCGGGAAAAACTCTTTTAGCAAAACGTCTCCCGAGTCCAAGAACTTTTCCAAGATTCTCGATAGCGCAAAATCAGGCGATGTGGACTCGCAATATCTGGCAGGAATGGCGTTTTTAAATGGGGAAAATACCGAAAAAAATGCCTTGTTATCGGTTTACTGGATTCGCAAGGCGGCCGAACAGGATCACGCCGGCGCGCAACATAAACTCGGCATCTTATACCGAGACGGTATTGGTGTGGCAAAAAGTGAAAGCGAAGCCATAAAATGGTTCCGCCTGGCCGCCAGTTGGGGCATCAGCAATGCGCAGCGGGATTTGGAATCGTTATTGCGCAACCAATTGATCCAAAACAGCAATGGCTTTGGCAAAAACCCGGAACTCTCCAAACCCGAATACCAATATTTATTGGGCATGATGTATGTCAAGGGCAGCGGTGTTGAAAAAGATCCCTCCACCGCGGCTCAGTGGCTGTTAAAAGCGGCTCAGCAGAATCACATCGAAGCGCAGTATCAATTGGGACAGATGTACAAAACCGGCTTGGGTGTACAAGCCAATTCCAGCCAAGCCAAAACCTGGTTATCCAAAGCGGCCGATGGCGGATTGGAAAAAGCCAGCGAATCGCTCAAAGCGATGATGAACGCTGAAGAACAACGGTTATTGGAGAACGACATCAACGCCCTTACCAACTCTCCAGTATATGCCTACCTCGAGCAAGCCAATAAAGGCGATGTCGATTCACAGTACAAATTAGGCATGATGTACCTCACAGGTGATGGCATTGGAAAAGACTCCAAAAAAGCCATTCGTTATCTGCAACTGGCCGCCGAAGACGATCACATCGACGCCCAGTTGCAGTTGGCCGACTTGTATTTGGTGGGTCTGGAACTGGAAAAAGATTTTTTCGCCGCGGCAAAATGGTATAAAAAAGCCGCCGAACAAGGCAGTCCTGACGCTCAATACAATCTCGGAAACCTCTACCGCAAGGGGATGGGAGTTCATAAAAGCAATAGCAAAGCGATGAAATGGTATCGATTGGCCGCAAAACAAGGTCACTTAAAAGCGCGCAACCGACTGGGTGGATGCCGGATGTGTTAACTCCGCACTGCCAAACACAAAATCTTTTACACAAGTCAATCGGTGAACTGTAATACCTTAGTGAAGCAGTTACTCAATTCGGTTTACCGGACGGTGTCAACTGCACTTTCACTTCGTTGACATATTCTTTATCAAACACTAAATCAATCAATATGCCTTGAGCATTCTGCTCAGCCTTCACTTGTTTCAAATCCGGCAAATAAATCGCTAAATACGCACAGGTGGCAGCCGCTTTTTGTTCGTCGCTGTTTTGAATGGCCTGTATCATATTCAAGGCGACGAACTGGGCGCGTTGCTGCGGATCCGGACTGTCTATGGGTTGATTGTTGACGATAATCCCGCGTTGTAATTCCAAATCCATTTTATCGATAAACGCTCGCTGATGGTCGGGTAAAGCCTTACTGCGGTCATAGTGCAATTGAGATTCACCGTTTAACAATACAACAAGTTGATCTGGCACTGATTTCTCCCGCTGATTCCAAAAGTGCATTATAATCCGACCAACGACCGCGATACATAACGTTTTTATGAATAGAACAATAAAAATCATTTTGGTGCTTTTATTGTGGCTGATAGCACTGACCGGATTTCGGCATCGCGTACTTGCGCAAGAACCCGGGCTTACGCCTCCACACACCGCTCAATCCCAACCACACGCGCCCGCCGTTTCTGAAAAACCGGCACAACCCGTATTGATTCTAGAACTTCCGGTCATCGACTACCCATTTAATTGGAGTGATGGTTATACAGCACCGAGCATGCAGCAGTCGCTGCACATCACCAAAGACGTGTATCAATACAGTCATTACAAGCTAGGGAAGCGGTTTGAGTCCCGACCGGTAGCCCGTACGTTGTCCATCATCGGATTTGACGTTGTCTCTTTATGGCTTCCCTTTGGCGCCGCCTGGATGCACGAAGAGTGGCATCGGGCCGTAATGAGCCAGCATGCTATCAGCAGTTTTAACGAAATTTATGAGTTTCCGCTGTTTGCGGAAACCATCTCGGTGAAACATGTAAAAGATGACGATCTGATCCGGTTAAAAAAGCAATATCCCGCAGACATGGTCCGCCTGCACGCCGCCGGTATCGAAGCTCAATATGAATTGAATTTCGCGTTGGAAAAAGACCGGTTTTTTCTCCACCCACCTACCCTGGACGACGCCATACTATGGGTGAACTATATTAATAATATCAGCTACTTATACACTTGCGCTTCAGACCAATCCAATACTATTACCGAAGAAATACAACAACAGGAAGGCGATGATATTTCCGAGCGGGATTTCACCGGCCTGGATTGCGATGCGTGGGTGTACGATTTATTCAGGCCCGATGAGCCCTATGAACAGCGCGGCACCCACCCCTCCGGGGTGGGCATAAAACGCTATATAAAATATGATGATTTGACCGGTGATGAACAAGATTTTCTAAAAACGAATTTCAGGCTTTCGCTGTTGAACTTAGTCAATCCGTTTCTCTATCGGTTTGAATTTTTCACTGCAACCAATCCGCTTAACCGGCAACCTTTTCGCTGGAATGCCACATTGCGCCATCATTTAACATCCTTCGGGTACAGCATAGACGCGAATTTTTTCTACCAGCAGAACTCGGTAAACGCAATGGCCATCGTTCATCATTATTTCAATAACACCCACTTCTATCCCGGTCTGGAGCTGGCATTAGTGCGTTTCCCTGTGTCGGTGTTTAATTCACGCTTGCCGTTATCGGTAAGATCATCCGTTTGGCTACAACCGACAGCGCAACGATTTGATGCGGATAGTTCGGAACTGGGTGGCATCGCCACTTTAAAATTCAACTTTCCCAGCTATCGCCAATGGGAAACATTTCTCGAAATGGAAGCCAAAACCCAGGGCTGGGTTGCAGGCAACGTTTATCTGGGTAATAACTTCAGTGTGAGGCTAGGTGTTGCTGCTAAGTTATATTGATTCAGTGACGGGGAACCACTGGCTATTTTAAAGATCGCAAATTCCTTCTATTTCCAGCAGCAAATCACTGCGGCAAATATCACCGTGTAAATACAATACCGCTGCTTTTTCACCAAAATACTCGACCACACGCGATTTGATTTTGGGTAAATCACCCGGATGGCGGATGTACACTTTGACATTGGTAAATTGAGCACTGTGTTGTTGCCGCGTAATCACCGTCTCGCTCCGTAACAAGGTGTCTATATTACGCAGCGTTTCATCCAGTTGTTTTTCCGGCTCCCCTGGATGCAAGGTCTCGTGCCCGACAATACTGGCCGTACCGGAGAGAATCAGCTTATTCGCCCGCCGCCCTTGTTGGACCAACTGTTGCACCAACGTTGCGCGCGCAAAAGAGGGGCTACAAGGTCCGTACTGTTCCGGGTATTGGTAAGCGCTGGTTTGGCGGGGATTCTCCAAATAGATTCCCGCTTCGGTAGAAGCAATAAAATGCAGGGAAAACTTGCTGCCTTGGGTGCCAATGGCACTGGCAGCCGGCAATTGTAATTGAAAATCAGTGCCACAATGGGCTTGAAAGGCATTGTGCCGGCCGACACAAAACAACTGATATCGTTCCAGCGCACCATCATAAGCATTGATCAACGGGAAATGGTTCCAAACACGCAGTAAATGAGGATATCCGCTGTTTTCGATGAATGATAACAATTCTTTGTATACGTGTTCAGATTGTTGTTGCAGATCTCGATCGCAATCCAGATCGATACAACCGAATATTAATTTTGTATTTTTAGAGTAGCGGATGAATCCAGTGGCGTTGTGCTCGGGTTTTTCACTGCTGTGCCACACTTCGGCCAATGGTTCGCCCACAAGCGATGGCAGTTCCACGCTTAACACTGGATACTGGGCTGCCGTGTCGATGGGAAGTGTTTGACCATAACCGATAATCCCCAACACATGGCCTAATCCCTCCATAGGGGACCGATTGATGTGAGAGACCAGATCGGCAACTGGAACCAGCGAAACGGAAAGTTCGGAATCAGCCGTGTGATTAAAACCTTGCTCTGCGGTTGAATTAACGCGATGTACCGATTTTGCGTTATTTGCAGTGGTCATACGTAATTTCAATATCCCCTATTACTAACCCAATGTATCTTCGCGCTTATTTTTTTCATTTTCGACATTATAACGTTTTGATTTAATATTAAGAAAGTACTTGTCACTATTTAGACCTCAAATGGAACAACCCGGGCGTAAAGCCCCACTCACCGAGCCCACTTAAGCAACCGATAACCAATAGTTAAGTCCCTGAATGTGCGTCTATTTCTCATCCGGGCCCGTGTGATAGTCGAGCAACCATCTCGGTCATTTCATTGGTGCGCCACACGGCAAAAATACCCGCTAACTATTGCATAATGGCACGCTTATGGCTATTCTGTGCGCCATGCCTTCACCAGTACAAGATAAAAATCCACTCATTCCCCATCCGCCGTTAAAACAATACTACGCGGATGAAGACCATCGCCGCGGTTTCGTATCCTGGTTATTCGACGAAACGGCGTGTCATTATGATTGGATTATCCGTGCCATGTCTTTCGGTTCCGGCAACTGGTACCGCAAAAAAGCCTTAGTTCGAGCCGGCTTAAGGGAAAACATGCAGGTCCTTGACGTAGCCACCGGCACCGGCCCGGTCGCGAAAACAGCCAGCGAAATCGTTGGACCTGGTGGTCAAGTATTTGGCCTGGACCGCAGCATCAATATGATGAAAGAAGCCCGAAAAGTGGTTTCCGTGCCTTTCATCCATTCCGACGCCGGCCGTCTGCCCTTCGCGGACAATTCCTTTGACTTTTTAAGCATGGGTTATGCCTTACGCCACGTCGATGACTTAAATAGTACCTTCGAAGAATATTTTCGCGTATTAAAACCCGGCGGCACCGTATTAATACTGGAGCTGACTCAACCCGAGTCCGCCATTGGCCGAAAATTCGTGAAATTCTATTTGCGCCAAATAGTACCGAAAATTGCCTACCTGGGCTCGCGAAGCAAAGACGCCGAAACGCTAATGACCTACTTCTGGGACACCATTGAAAACTGTGTGTCACCCGACACCATACTCGCGGCAATGAGCCAGTCCGGTTTCGAAAACCCCGGCCGCAATCGTGCTTTAAGTATCTTCAGTGAATATACCGGCCGAAAACCCGGCGCCTGATTCCCTCTGAATCCCGCATCGCTCTGCTCTCACTTCCAGCAATTCCTTCCTAGTAACGATTTCCCATGATTAATGGGCCGTCAATTTATGGGCTCGGGGTAAATATGTTTACCGATGAAGTTGATATCGCGGAACAATCGGTTCTGATCACTCAATAAGGTATTGATTTCCTGATAAATACAGTTCACGGTGGCCTTGTCGATGATCCTGAACAGGGTTTCGTGCTGATCCCGAAACCCGGCCCGGGTAAAATCCGCGGATCCCAAGTAGGCAACCTGGTTATCGATAATGTAAATCTTTGAGTTTACAAAAGTTTGATTTCTGGTCTGGGGATCCACATTGGGCGATGCCATCACATAGAATGGCAGATTGGATTGATAACTGTAGGAAAAGACTCGAAGCTTATTCAACAGTTTGATGATCAAGTACCCAAAAGGCAAAATCAGTAAACTCCAAAACAACTGGTAATTTTCCAGGTAAGCCCCGGTACTGGCCGAGACCACGCTGGAAAACAACGTCAAATACATCAGCACAAGCCCGATCAGGCGGTAACGTTTGGTCTGTTCATTGGTCACTTTGGCCTGGGTGATCAGTTTTCTGTAAATGGTTTTTGAACCGGTGTTGCCTTCAAAATCCGTACTGGTAACCAATGTGACATGCACGCCTTCGACGTGTTTTTTTAGTAATATATCGATGTGTTCTTCCGACATATAAGGCGACACGACCAAAACATTTTGGGTGGCTTTCGCGATATCACTGTAGATTCCAGCCCCTGCGTTCGTGCCCATATATAAATAGGCTTCGTTAATCGTCAGGCTTAGCATGACTCCCCCACAACAGTTGTAATTCTTTGTTAATTCTGTTTTTTTCTAAAAACGCGGTCTATCTATGATTCATTGTTACCCGCTTATGGTATCTCTGACGCTCAAATATGTCAGTGACATATTACCATTTTGCCCTCTATTCCCTATTTTTCGCCGTACTTTCTGCGACCGCGTGTAAAACACGCGCCATAATCATTTAATTTTTACGGCCGGTTACCGATAGTTACTTTTAATACACTCGTAAATCCGGTTACAAAGACTGAAGACTATGAACAATTTATCAGCCAACGAATCCGCGCAAAAACCCGCTGTTTTGATAATAGACGACTCAAAACTGGTTAGGGTTTCCATTAAACGGGTTCTAAAAAAAGAATTTACCATCATAGAAGCGGTAGACGGTGAAGACGGTTGGGAAAAACTGCTTGCCAATCAAGAGATTCAAGTGGTCATCACTGATGCCGGGATGCCGCGCCTGGATGGATTTGAGCTCATCGAACGCATTCGCCAATACGACGACAAACGCCTTCAGGACATTCCCATTATGATGGTCACCGGCGCGGAAAAAGCGCAAACGGATGTGCGGGAAAAAGCGCTGCGTCTCGGGGCGACCGATTTCATCACCAAGCCGTTTGACGATGTACAAATGCTGGCTCGCGCCCGCACCCATGCCAGACTCGACACCACCCAGCGCACTCTGGAAAAAACCACCCACGAGTTGGAAGAATCCTCCGCGGTAGATCCGCTGACCAAAATCAGCAATCGCCGCTATTGGTTACAACAAGGCTCCCAGGCGTTGGCGTTTGCCACGCGGCATAAGCAAGCGTTGTCCTTTATAGGCATAGGCATTGATAATTTCAGTGACATCAAAACCCAGTGCGGTGATGAGACCGCCCAGCATGTACAGATTTGGTTGACCAAGCTGTTACAACCCATATTGCGCAAAGAAGATTCTATTGCCCGGATTGGCGAGGGATTGTTCGCCGTCATTGCCCCCACGGCTACCCGAATGGACGCTGCGGTACTGGCCGAGCGCATGCGCAAAATCGTGAGTGCATCGCCGTTTACCGAAACCGTGATCGCGCTGCCGGTAAATATCAGTCTGGGCATCGCCTGCCTGGGAGCCAGCGATGTGAGCACAGCGGAGGGCTACCTCAACGCAGTCGTTCAATTGATTCAGCAGGCACAGAAAAAAGGCGGCAATCGCACGCTCGCCCTGGCGGCTAAACAAGCCCAGGCCGAAGCGCCGCAAAAACCACGACCCAGCATTGATACAGCATTGGATCTTCTGGCGCAAAACAATACGGCGTCCATTCAGCCGTTTCTTAAAGACCTCGCTCGGCAAGTACTCCCATTGCTGGAGATGTGCAACCAAACCTACGGTTGGCAAGCCGAGCAGCATTTGGCCGCACTAAAAGACAAGCTGGAAATGAAATAGCTGGTACTGTAAGTTATTACCTGTAAACCCTATCCGGGCAACTGCGGCGCCCGGGTGACATTCTGGCACTCATTCTGGCACAATAGTGGCGTCAACCCTGGATTGACACCCTTAACCTCAAGGACTAGCCTTTTTTCGCCACTGAGTACGCAGCCCCGACATTGCAATCGACGAGCATTTGTTTGGGTCTGGCGATGTAAAATCCCTGTACGTAATCCACCCCTGATTCTTTGAGCAATCGCAGAATATCCGCATTTTCCACAAATTCCGCCACAGTGGTTTTACCCACCGAATGGGCAATCTGCACAATGGAATTGATGATGGCGCGGTCCACTGTATCGTGCAACATGCCTTGTACAAAAACGCCATCGATTTTTATTTCGTCCACGGACAGGAATTTCAAATGTGAAAACGAACAAAATCCGCTGCCAAAATCATCCAGCGCAAATTTGTAACCCAGCTTGTGCAAGGTCTTGATAAACCGATTGGCTGAATCCAGATTGGAAATAGCTGAAGTTTCCGTGATCTCGAATATGAAGCTACCGGGCATTACGTTATGTTCCCGGCGCACAGCATCGATATATTCGGCCAGGTTGTCCTGCTCCAGGGTTTGCCCGGAGATATTGATGGAAAATACCGCGCTTTTGCCGGCAGCGTTTAGCTCTGCCATGGTACTGATGGCTTCTTTGATGACCCATCGGTCGATTTTCGGCATCATATTAAAACGTTCTGCAGTGGGCATAAACGCGTCGGGATACACTAACTGCCCTCGTGAATCCGGCAAGCGCAACAACACTTCGTAGATAGGTGGATTGTGATGCGACGTGTTGCAGTACTGTTCCCATAACAATTCATCCGCCTCTGGTAGAGCCATCTCATCGATGTCGGCCAGAGGCAATATGGGTTGATAGTGCAATTCGAAAGCATTTTTATTCAACGCATCGTGAAGCCTGGCCGACCAGCCAAGTTCAATATCCATGGCGGTGCGCTCGTCATTTCCACTTTCAAATATATGCGTGCAGTTGCGGCCTTTGCCTTTGGCGATATAACAGGCAATATCGGCATTGGCCAGCACTTCCCCTGCTGAGGAAGATTGCTGATTGATGTTGGCCACGCCTATGCTGACACTGACTTTATACACTTTTGCCCCATAGTTAAACCGATAGTTTTCCAATACCGCTCTGAACTTGTCTGCGGCATTAAAAGCGGCGTCGGGATTAACATTGCGCAAAATAATGGCAAATTCGTCACCGCCAATCCGGGCCAAGGTATCGGCGGCCCGCAACCGGCTTTGCAATTTTTTACCCACGGCAATCAGGAACTTGTCGCCCACATCATGGCTGGCGGTGTCGTTGACAAATTTGAACCGATCCAGGTCAATATACAATAGCGCGCTGTGTTCGCTACTGCGTTGCAACCGTTTCACTTCTTGGGTTAGTTGAGACTCGAAATAACTGCGGTTAGGCAATTTGGTGAGCGGATCGTGCGTGGCCTGCCACCTGAGTTCATCCAACAGCAATCGCCGCTCGCTCACATCGCGAAACGCCACCACCGAACCGTGTAATTTGTCGTCAAATGTCAACGGGTATACGGTGCATTCCACCGGGATAAACTTGCCTTCTTTATGCAAGAAACTGGTCGCCCATGCCCGAAACTGGTCTCCGTTTTGATACGCCTTTTGCAACATGCATTGCTGCGGTGGATTTGGTGTGCCGTCTTCATAATAGTTGTGCAGTAATGTGTGCGCTGTCTGGCCGATAATCCTCTCGTCCTTGGAATAACCGAGAATTTCTTTGGCCGCTGGATTGATGAACGTGATAGTGCCCTCACAATCCACACCGTACACGCCGTCACCTACCGAAGTTAAGATGCCCTCCAAATATTTATGATCGTTGCGCAAGCTGCGCACGGCGCGCAACGACCGACTCATGGCTTCGATACGGGCCAAAAACAATTCATTGGGCTCATTTTTAAACATGCATTCCGTCGCACCGGCCGCCAGCGAGCTGATAATGGCTTTATCCGAATATGTACCTGTAATGATCGCAGTGGCAATGGATGCGGTTCGTTCGTCATCGTGCAGCAATTGACACAATGCGTCGCCGTTGGCCTCGGGCATATAATAGTCGCTTATGACAATGTCATAGCTATTGCTCACCGCTTTTTCAAACGCTTCGTCCACACTGGAGGCCGTGTCGGTATCGTATCCATGTTGCGTTAACAATCGCCGGTATTTGGTTCGAATGGTAGGAGAATCGTCTACAAACAATACCTTGATGGACGTCAGTTCCGGTGCCAGCAACGCGTCGCTGTCGATACCCAGTTCTGTCTGGGATTGAGGCTGAATCAAGCCATCCAGTGTATCGATGATTTCATTATGGTTTTCCCACAACACCAACGCGGTGTTGCTGCGTTTGCTAATCCAGGCGTGTTTATTGGTATCGGTCGCATGGGTCAATACCACCACACCGATGTTGCTGAATTCATGCTCGGTTAGCGTGACAAACAATTCGTCCGCCGCTTGATTGGTTTTGGCAGGCCAGCCCAATACTACCCCTGCGTAAGCATGCTTATTGGCTGTTACGGTGGTCAGTGCCTGGGCGTAATCGGCAATTTCAACCGCATCGTAATCTTGGCGGTCCAACAACTTTTTAACGGCATGGCGAAGCGTGGCGGATGGTTCGATCAACAACAGGCGTTTCAACACAATTTTTCCTATAGTGTTTTATCTTCAATAACTTACGGATGGATACAACTATTACTTGCCGGTTCGTATTTATATCGGCCGGCCACTGGAAAATATTAAAAATTGACAGGATGGGCATGAAAACAGTGCAGATTCAGCACTGATTCGTTCAGAAGATACGGGAGTGGAAAATGTGCTGCGCTAATTATTTACGAAAAGTAATCAACGCAAAGTAAGAAACGGAAAGCACCAAGTGGAAAGTTTGGCGCGCAAAGGTCGAAAGCTTGTAACCTCAGTTGAGACGCCACACTTCGTAACGTTTTTCAATCTGGCGGAAAAACAATCTCTCAAACATCCAGGATACGCCACCTATTAAGACAATGCCCAGTAACACTTGACGGGAGTTCCCAATTTCCCCTCCCATGGACACCATCCAACCCAATCCCTGGGTCGCACCTATCATCTCCGCAGCGACCAAGGCCCGCCAAGCCTGACTAAAGCCGATTCGCAGTGCGGCGGTAATAAAAGGCAAACTGGCGGGCAAGTACACATAGAGAAACAACTGTATTTTTTTGGCGCCCAACGCACGGGCCGCACGCACTTCACTGCCTTGGATGGTCAACACACCTTCCATAATCGTTAAAATCATGGGGTTCACCGCGGAGATGAAAATTACCACGATAATGGTGGTGTAACCTATGCCAAAAATAATCAACATCAAAGGCGCCCAGGCGATGGGAGGAATAGCCATAAACAGGCCGTTTAAAGGTACAATATATTCCCGGAAACCTTTGTAGAACCCTGCCATGAATCCGCACACGATAGCCACGACGATCGCCGACCCAAACCCTCCCACCTCTTCCAAAAAACTCGCCCATAAATGGGGAAACAACTCGCCATTAATAAACCAGCGATAGCCTTCTTCTGCTACATCCCACACCTGCGGCAGTATGTAGGAAGGAAACTGTGTTGCGATCAGCATCCAGGCCAGTAACAACGACGGTATGGACAACCACGCCCAGGTAAACTTTGGCAGCTTCAGAGTCGATTTCGAACGTTTCGGTATGGCTTCTCTTCCAATAACACTCACAATTATAACCTAATGTATTTGCATTTATACTGTAGGCCTGAATCCGGCCCAGCCAATCTGCCGGCTCTATTTGCGCAGCGCCACTTCATTGACAAAACTTTTGTCCACCAACTCACTGGCCTTAAGCGGCTTGCTGATATAACCCAACGATAACGAATAATCCATCAGGTTTTGAATAAAGTTCATATCTTTTTCGGTTAAGTCCCATTCCCAACCCAGGCGTTTTCTGGCTTCCGCCACCACTTGCGTGCCACTGATGGTTTCACCGGTGGTTTCATTTTTCACGTTTTCCAGCTTAAAGGCGGCAGCGATAATGTCGTTACCGGCATCCGGGCTGGAGTTGAGAAATTCCACCGCCTTCTTATGAGCTGCCAGTACTTTTTTAATGGCCGAACGTTTGTTTTTTAACGCATCGGGCATCGCCATCACTACATACCAGGGGTATTTAGGCACTGCTTGGTTCATATCGAAAATCACTTTGGTATCGCCACGCAGTTCAAATTGACTGGTGAACGGTTCCCAGATAAAAGCCCCGTCTACCACCTTGGCTTCCACTGAAGGGCCCATATTACCGGAGGGCATGGGCACAATACTGACGTCTTTGTCCGGCTCCATATGGCCCGCCACACCTAACACGTAGCCTCTTAACAACACATCCATGCCACTGCCTTTTTTTACACCGGCCATCTTTTTGCCTTTGAGCCCCTGCAAGTCATTAATGCCGGAATCCTTACGTACCATCACCGCCGCTTGGCCGTAATTCACTTTGGCCAGTATGCGGCTTTCCAAACCACGTGAATACCAATGATAAACCGGTGGTGAGCCGATATACGCCATGTCCAATTCACCCGCGGCCAATGCCTGATGCACGATGGGCCCGCTGGTAAACGAATGAATTTCAGCATCCAAGCCCATTTCTTCAAAATAGCCTTTTTCTTTGGCAATGATCACCGGCGCATTAGCCATGGCGTACACCCAACCGATACGGATTTTTTCTTTTTCCGCGTAACATGTGCTACTGACTACGGTAACGATGCCAAACAGTACTATAGATATTAAATTTTTCACAATGCAGCCTCCTGTAAAAGTCGTGCACTCGGTCCATCATCAAAATCATCGTCAGAATTGGGGTTTGTTGTGTTCGCAACCACGGCGATATCGGCAATCAATTCTTTTTTATATTGCCAAAACAGTTCGGAAGTTCGCGTCGTTGGGCCACTGCGGGGCCTTGGCAGATCGTTGCTAAGATCTCTGAAGATACCGTTGGGGGGGCGGTGTAAAACGACAATCCGGTCGGACAAATAAACCGCTTCATCGATATCATGGGTAATAAATACTACAGTTTGCCCCAATTCGTCCCATAGGCGCAGTAACTCATCGTTCATGGTTTCCCGGGTAATGGCATCCAGCGCCCCAAATGGCTCGTCCATGAGCAACAGGCGGGGTTCCATAACCAATGCCCTGGCTAGCGACACACGTTGTTGCATGCCACCGGAAAGGTGTCGCGGCAGGTAATTTTCAAATCCTTCCAGCCCTACAAGTTGCAGATACCGGGTGGCTTTTTCCCGTCGTTCCAGCGGGCTTAGGTTGCCTTCCATTCGCAGTCCAAATTCAACATTTTCAACGGTAGTAAGCCAAGGGAATAATGTGGCATGCTGAAATACATAGCCGAAATGGGGATCTTCGGGCGCAATGGGTTTTCCCCTCAGTTTGATACTACCCTGGCGGGGAAACAAAAATCCGGACAACAAGTTTAGTAGCGTCGTTTTTCCGCATCCGGATGGACCAATGATGGATAAAAACTCGCCGGGTTGCACATCGATACTCAAACCATCAAATATGGCACCTGCGCCGTAGTTGAAATGAACATCGTCGATAAGAAGGCTGTCACCGCCTATTCGTTCTATATTCGACACGAATTACTCCCGCCATAATTGAAATACGCGGAAGCTATACTCGGGGTTTAGATAGGCGGTGTCTGTCGGCCAGGCGACATTTGAAGAACAAATGCTTTTTCTGATTATGGTTTAATTTTATCTAGTAATAGGATTTGCGTATTGTCGCAATCCCACGTCATGATTACCATTGTCAAACCAATGCCCTTAAAGCGTGTCAATAAGAATAATCGGGGCAATCATGCGGTATTGCGCATAACCTGCACGCGTGGTGCTGGCATCCGCGGATACACCAGTTCACCCGCAATAGATTCGATCCAGGGTATGTCTTGCAGATAAATGACGCGTTGTTGCATTTTCAAAACGTTTTTTTTGCGCAGCGCACTTAACACAGTGGTTACGCTTTGCCGGCTAGTGCCGATCATGTCGGCCATTTCCTGATGCGTCAAAGCAATGTCCAGCAGTATAGCCTCACCTGCCGGCTTTCCATAGCGGCTGCACAACCTTGTCAATAACTTTATTACTCTGCAAGCGACATCGTCAGATGCAAGATTTAACAGAACGTCGCTCAGTTCTCTTAGCCGGTAACCCAGCAACTCAATGACTTTTAGCGCCAATTGAGGATGTTGTTTGATATAGCGCTTGAATTCAATTTTGCTGATGGCCAACACTTCAACCGTGCTACAGGCTTGTGCATTGACATCCCGGCCGCTTTGCTGAAACACTTCCGACAAACCAAACAATTCACCGGGAAAACAAAACCAAAGAATCACTTCTTTACCTTCTTTGGATAATTCAAACACTTTAACCCGGCCATCCGCCAGCAAGAAAACCTCCTCACTGCTCGACCCCACATGAAACACCATTTCATGTTTTTGAAAATAGCGCTTATTGCCCATATGGTACAGAGCTTGACGATCTTGCAAACTTAAATTGGAAATAAAATCAATTGGGTGAGAGTCCCAGCTACCTTCCATGATAATCCCTTCTATGTAGTGTGTTTAACCGGCAACCATGAGTTTAGAATCGCCAACTCGACAACTGTTCCTGACATTATTCTATCTTCTCCATCCCTGTAGTCGCGCTTCATTGCACCCCCAAGGGTACTTCTTCAGATTACCTATTGGTAATCTTCTGGGCGCGAAATTTGTCAATATTCCCGATATTAACGGCGTTTTGCGCCTTGCCTAAAGCACCTACTGTTGGCGCATTTGATGATTTTAATTCTCATGGCTGCTCGCCCAGACTGATTCAGAGGTTCCTAATTTATAATTAATGTTGACGTTCTGTCGGCTGGCTGACTTACCCGCAATTTAAATCCGTGGTGTGATACAGCGCACCAGCAAACAAACAGGTTGTTATTATGATGAAAATAGCGTCTTTTTAATAAACCCTTTTTTAATAAACCTTTTTTTATAAATAACTATTAATAAAACATCCAATACCACTATTGCTTAGTCAACCGTCATTGATTATTGAGAATCACGCAATATTGGACATTTATTGTCCGCCACGGATGACAAATGGAAACAGTACCGACTATACAATGATAAACCACAAAATCAATTGCTATTTTCATTCGTTTCGTTGCGATAGAGATTGCAAATAAGTAAGTACTGAATTATTAATTTAGAATCAATCCAGCACTGCAGGTATTTGCCTACCAGGATTCACTCGCGGCCTTACAGGAGTCACACTATGAAAACGTTAACCGATGAACAGTTACGCCAAAAACTGGGAGACTATGTAGCTCCGCAGGGCTTATACCAAAAAACCAAAAATATGCCGTTTCTCGGCAAAGTCACTTGCAACGTCAATGAACTGGTCGCCGGCTCCTGGCATGAAATCGTGTTGGATTACGAAGTGGGAGCATCGGGCATCGCCGATGGCGCCTGGATCAAAGCCACGTTTAAATTTTATTCGGATTGGGGCTTGTTTCAAACCAGTGATCCTCAAGCGGCAAACTATGTTAGCGCGGAATATCACGGCGGAGAATTGAGTCCCGGTCAAAGCCCTGCCACGGTACAGTCGTTGAAAGTCCGGTTCGATCAAAAAGGCCATGAACGACCGTTTCAAAAAGCCGTGATCGTCGACGTGGTGGATGGTTTTATCAAGCCCGGCGATCATATTGTCATCCGCCTGGGCGACCGCCGCGCGGGCGGCCCGGGCACTCGCGTACAAACCTTTGTGGAAAAAGACTTCGCCTTCCGTTGTTACATTGACCCTCTGGGTACCTCCCGCTTTGCGGCCATTCCCGGTGACATCACCATGGACATTGTGGCCGGTCCGCCGACGTGTCTGGCGTTTGCCGGGCCGCGTGCGGTAAAACCGGGCGAAAAAGCGGCGCTGCGAATACGTGCCGAAGACCAATGGGGTAACACCTGCTGGAATTGTAGTGAACAAGTGCAGTTAGAATGGTATGTGCGCGGTGAAAAAATCAACGAGCAGACGACGGTGTTGAACAATGACGGTTGGGCGGTAGCCAAAATCGAGCAATTGCCCGAAGCCACCACCGGAGAACTGGAAATCCGGGCCACCCTGCCCCAACACCCCGAAGTCCCCGCCAGCCGTTTTTACATCACCTATGACAATCAGTTGCCTTTTCCCCGCAGTTATTTCGGCGACTTACATGTGCATTCCGATGATACTGTCGGCACTAATGATACCGTTTATAACTTGACCTATGGTCGGGATGTGGCCGGACTGGATGTCCTGGGTTATACCGCAAATGATTTCCAAATCACTAAAGAACGCTGGAATCACGCGGTGGAATTATGCAATGAATTAAACGTGGAGAATGAATTCGTTTGTTACCCCGGTACCGAATGGTGCGGAAACTCCTGCGCAGGGGGAGACCATAATGTGGTTTTTTTACACGATCAAACTCCGCTATTTCCCTTTGATAACGAAGGCAATGTGTGCCGCTCTTTTGAATGGAACGAAGACATGAACAAGGATGTCATTCAATCCGGTGCCTGGCCTTTGGAAGAACTCTGGGCCACCTACGCCCATGACCCGGAAGGCCATTTATTAATGCCTCACGTGGGCGGCAGGCGTTGTAATCTCGATTGGCATCACCCACAACTGGAACGATTGGTTGAAATAGAGTCGGCCTGGGGTCACTTCCCCTGGTTATACGAAGAAACCATGCGTCGCGGATACAAACTCGGCGCATCGGCCAATGGCGACGAACACCGCGGGCGCTGCGGCGGCGGAGTACCGGGCACAGCCGTGTTTGGCACCAAAGGCGGCGTCACCGGGATTATCGCCAACACGCTTAATCGTCAATCCATAGGGCAAGCCTTGCGCGCCCGCCACACCTGGGCCACCACCGGTGAACGTTTGGTGGGCATAGCAACCTGCGGCAGTTACCTACAAGGCGATGAATTTTCCCATAAAGGCAATACGCAAATCGCTTACCGCTTTTTAGGCGATGCCGGCTGGGACGAAATTACCGCGTTCGATCACAGTGGTTGTTTTTACCGGCGCAACCTGCAACAGGAAAGCGGCTTCTCGGAACGGCGCATACGGGTGCGTTGGGGCGGCGCTCGCATCAAAGACCGTTATCGTTGGGCGGAATGGAAAGGCACTATCTCCGTCGTTAATGGCGTAATCAATGACTATAAAGGATATGGATTTGAACACGGCGAGGAAACCTGTTGGCGTACCCATGCCACCGAAATCGGATTTCGCTCGGACACTTACGGTGATGCCGATGCCATAGAAATCGATCTCAGTAACCTGGAGCACTGCACCATTCGCATACAAGGCACTATCGACGGTTATGTCAAAGTGGGCGATCCACTAAAAGGCAATCCCTTTGAACATTGTCCAGAGTTTTGTTGGGAAGTCAGCGGTAAGGCGTTAATGGACAATGTCGACGGCATTATGCGCAAGGAACTGGGTGGCGCACAGCTTTTTCTCGCGGTGGAACGAATGAGCGATAAAGCCATGCCCAGAGACCTGGCAGGCACCATCGACATCGAAGCGGCCAACGGACCGCATGGTTTTCGGCCGGTGTATCTGGCGGCCCGGCAAATTGATGACGCCAAGGTCTGGACGTCGGCAATGTTTATTACATTTACATAGAAAAAAGACTTAGGCGGCTTCTGAATACGTTCATTCTGAACGATAGCGAAGAGTCTTATACCACGGAACATGCATTCAATCCGGTGGTTAGATTATGGCGAATTGCTTTTGCAATCACGGTATGGACTTGGTTCAGAGATTCCTTAGTCAAAACCCGGCAACCAAACGCAGTCCGGGGATAAATCCTTCCACTGTGCCTGCATTGGGTTCGCGATAATTCTCGCTTATATATTGCAAATCCAACGTCAGTGCCAGAATGCCGGTTGCCACGAACCGATAATACGCCTCGGCAACCAGGGTATGTTCCATATCCAGGTTGCCGCCATTGACATGGGCGAAGCCAAACCCAATGTTGTCGTGCGGCCGGCTCCAGAGTCCACCATTGATATCAATACCGCCCGATGCGATGTTTTCATACTCGATGGCCGCCTCATCATTCTGCCAACCGAAGCGGATGAACGCACCAAACGCTTGCCCCAGCTGTTGATCGAAGGAAAATATAATGCCATTATGCCGCTTTCCGCCCTGCCCTGTGGGATCTTCGAAATCCGCGCTGGTATTGACCATCGTGGCGCGGTAGTTCCCTTCCCCCAAACCGGTATTAATGTGATACTCCAGTTCGGCTCCGAAGTAGTTGTACGCATTGCCCGCTTCGTTTTCGCCCACAGCCATGGCAACAGCATGGATTTTAATCGAGTGCCGCTGCCAGGCCACGGCGAGACCCGAATCGTAAGATGGAGCGAAAAAATTCGGTCCATTTACTAGCGCCTGGTTCATAAACTGGGTGAATTCGTCGTTGGAATATACGTTTTCATCCAAAAAATCGGTACCGTCAATCAGACCAAAATACACGTCCAATTGGTTCGATTCGTTGAACTCGAATTCGTGCTTGTACCAAGCGGTCAAAAGATAATCCCGGTTGCGGCCGTTGATGTTGCGCACATCGTCTTCCAAGTCCGCCGCCCAAGGCGCCACGCCAAACGGAGAATAGCCGTTGAGGCCGTTGTTGGCGGCAAAACCAAATTTCACCGCGAACTCGTCAGCGTCCGTGGGCTTGACCATGACTTCAGGTTGAAACACATACGCCCCATTGGCGGTATCGCCACCCGCATTTGTATCGGACAAACTTTGATGCTGCCCCATCGCAGCCATAAGTCCCGTGAATTCCACCTCTCCGCTTCCCTCGGCAAATGCGCTTGAATAACCAAGCAGGCCCCATAACGCCACTGCCATACGGCGCAGTCGAGTGTTGTTCATACCGCAATACTCCCCTAATGTGTTCGTTTTAACTGTTGACAAATCAATATCATAAAACCCATGAATAGCACAACAGCGAATCTCTTACAACGATACGCCGCATGGCTAGAGCCAAAACAGACACGAAGCATCGTATAAACGAGCAAATATAATGAGAATTGGCAAGAAAACAAACCGGGTTCGGGCCGCTTAGCACTGGCTTCTTGTTTTCTATTCCATCAAAGTGGCAATGGTCTCTGCAGTTTTTTTATTGATAACCAACTGCACTTCACAGTATTCGGTGTTTTTATCGACAGGGGTTGGATCATCCGCGCAACTGCAACCGGCGATGACACCGGAATAAAATATTCCAGCTTTCGCATAAATAAAATCTGCATCGTCTGAAACATCGATCACCATAACACTGCGCGCGTCGTCTAACGCATAACTGCTCGTGGACAAACCCTGTTGCAAAGGTAGTTGGTCAATGGAAAGCTGTTCCATTTCCTGTTTGAGTACCTGCTTAAACTCAGGTGAACCGAAAGCATTTATCGATTGCGCGAGTCGTATCATGCGTCGTACTCCTTACATCCGATTGCTACATATTTACTCTTTCTGTTAACCAATTGAAGTATAGCGAATAATCAGTGCAATTTTAAGAGACGATTATATCGTGAATATAACGTGATATTAAAAAGGTAGGCGGCTACCTCCAGAGCGACAATGATACGTATCAACCAGGTTCTTGATACATTTGATAACACTTAAGTCGGATGCGCAGAACTTCCGATATCACATAAAATCGTTTGAGACTAATACGGGCATAGCGAGGTTCAGCTAAACCCTTTTAAGAGAAATGTATTAATTTAAAAAAAACATAAACCATGTTTGTGGGTGAGGTGTCGAAATAGCCAGAAACAGCGGATCAAAAATGCTAACTGGTTTATAACAGGTTAAAAACAATGACATTGCCAGACATTTATATAAGCAATATCGGATATGCTTTGGGAAATATTCGCCAAACTTTAGAATTCAGTCATGTCAATGGATTGACATACTCCAGCACCGAATTGCTGACCGATTCGGGATTTCATTTTCATCATATGTGTAATGCCGCACAGTCTACTTATGACTTGGCCCGGGCCGCGGTTGACAATTTGCTGACCTCAGGCGGGACAGGTTGTGAGAGTATCCACGGCATACTCTATGCGACATGCCTCACTTGTAACGGTAACCTGGGCGCCTGGCAGGACTTCAAACAAAGCGGTGATGTTAAACACTTGATGGATTTCCCAGCCAGCCACTTGCAAGCGGACTTCGGTCTGGAAAACGCGTTTCTTATGGGAATCAACCAGACGGCATGCACCAGTCTACTGAGTACGTTGCGCACCGCTAAAGCGTTGTTGAGTTCGGAATCGCATCTTGAACAATTACTGTGTTTGACTGCTGACCGGTTCCCGCCAGGCGCCAAATACGAGCAAACCTACAATTTGATATCCGATGGCGCCGCCGCTTGTGTGGTCAGCCGCCATGGAGGCCGGGTGAAAATTCTGGATGCGCATCACATTAGTAATGGCGTCATGGCCCAAGCCAGTGACGATGAGACGGCGGGCTTTTATTTTAATTACTCCTACCGCGTAATCGACGAATTATTGAAACGCAATCAGCTCAGTATTAACGACATTGACTGGATAGTGCCACAAAACACCAACATAAAAGCCTGGGAAGTACTTTCCAGTATTTTGCGCTTCGACTACCAAAAAGTGTTAACACCTACGCGTGAAGACATCGGCCACTGCATCAGCGGTGACAATATCATCAACTTGAAACACGCCGACGACAATGGAACCTTCCAGCCAGGCGATAAGATCCTGCTCCCCATGGCCGGGTTTGGATTGAACTGGTCATGCGTGTTGTTGGAAAAAGTCTAACTAAAGCACACAATATGGAAACTGAAATGGAAAACGTCATCGCTCTGTCGCAAAAGCTCAGTAAAGCCTCGGTCAAACGCTACAGCAATCCGTACCTGGAATTTGATTGGCCGGATTCACTGCCGCAAGACGGTTGGTTTTTCTCGCCGGAGTTATCGTCACTTTATGCTACACCGGTATACAACACTTTGTCCGAAGCACAGAAAAAACGCCTGGCCTTTTGGGAGTTAGTGAATTTTTTCAGTCTCAACATTCACGGCGAAAAAGCCTTATTGCAAGGTCTTTCCCAACGCTTGTATTCGCATTGGCCAGCGGAAATATCCGATTATCTGCATCACTTTCTGGGCGAAGAAAATAAACACATGACACTGTTCGGAACGTTTTGCTCTCGTTACGCCAATAAAATCTATCCATCCAAAGCATATTCATTGAAAGAAGAACAAGTGCACAGCGTGGAAGATTTTCTATTTTTTGCCCGGGTGGTCATTTTCGAAGAATTCGTCGACTTCTACAATCTTTATATGGCCAAGGACGATCGCCTGCACTCGTTGTGCAGGGCCATCAATCAATACCACCATAATGACGAAAGTCGGCACCTGGCGTTTGGCCGTAAAATCACGCAACAATTGTATGCAGCCAACTCTGAGGACTGGGGGCAGGACACAATCAACAGCATTCGCCGCTATCTAGGCGATTACATTCAAGCGACCTGGAAAGAGTATTACAACCCCTGGGTATACAAGGATGCCGGCTTGAGTGACTACTATGAAACCTATCTCACCGCGTGGCGGCACAAAAACCAGCAACAACTGCGGCATAAAATCAGTGCCCATTGTTTGGAATTTTTTGTCAACAGCGGGATATTTGCAGAGGAACCCGTACTATGAGTCAGGAACAAGACATCAAAAACCGCTTAAGCCGTTGGGTGGCGCAACAAAGTTCGGACTATCAGCAAGACTCGGTGCCTTTTGATTTAGCAATTATCGAGCAGCGAATTATTACTTCCGTGCAAATCATGGAATTGATTCTATTTCTGGAACACTTGCGCGGTGAACCCATCAATCCCATGCATATAAAACCCGGCGCATTTTCCAGCATCGATTCCATCTACCAGCACTTTTTTAGCGAAGATCAAGCGTATGCCTGAATTGACGAGCACTACATTGACGACCACTGAATTAGCGACCATAACGCCTCGCCACACCCACACGCCCGACTGTTGCACGCCTTTGCATACATTCGGACAGACCGCCCTCAATGGCGCATGGTTGCAAGCTCATCACAGCATCGATGCGGCATTCCTGGCACTGGCCAACCAATTGAATGCGACGGAATATCAATTCCCCAGTTTCATCCACGCGACGGACTTGCGCAAAATGGATTATTTGCACTCGTTTCCGCAACACGCAACCTTTCCCCAGGTATTGCAAGCCAGCGATGACAACCTCCAGCACTTTCGCAGCGGTGAATTGATAAACGAACAAGACGAAATACAACTGGCAAATATGGCAGCACCCAAAGCCATATTAACTCCAGCGGCTTGTTATCACTTTTACATCAATTTTCAGAAACAGAATTTCACCCACACTCGGCTATTTACCACCAAGAACAATTGCTACCGCCATGAAACGGAGTATGTCCCATTGGAACGTCAATGGAGTTTTACCATGCGGGAGATTGTTTGCATTGGCGAAGAAACTGAAGTGCAGCAGTTTGTGAGCGACATGAAGACGCGGTTATCGCGGCTGTTTTCCCGCCTGGAGATGCCCATTCAATGGCAGACGGCGCAAGATCCTTTTTTCGATCCAGGCAATAATCCCAAACATTTATTGCAAACACTACACCCGAATAAACATGAAATGGTGTTCGACGACCGGCTGGCGTTGGGCTCCGCCAACTACCATCGTAGTTATTTTGGCGAGATATTTGATATTCGCTACATGCAATCCAACGCCCATTCGGCCTGTATTGCTTTTGGTATTGAACGCTGGCTGGCGGCATTTTCTGCGAGCTTTGGTGACAACCCGAGCACCTGGCCGCTGAAATTATTGGAGGGGATAGAATGAGCGAATCCGTATTGATTACCGGCGCCGATGGCTACTTCGGCAAGCTACTCACGGAAAAATATTTAAGCCACACCGATAACCGCATGCTGTTGTGGGTTCGTGCGCAAGACCGGACCGAATACGACAGTAAATGCGAGCAACTGCGTAAAACTTACGCTGTGCACAAAAATAGAATTCACTTTCACGGAGGCGACTTACAAAGTCTTGAACCTTTTTCCACCATCAATCCTTCTGAAGTGAAAGCGATTGTCCACACCGCGGCCATCACCCGTTTTAACGTGGAAGAATCATTGGCTAATGAAGTCAATCGCGAAGGTACACGCAAAACCGCAATGTTTGCCCATCGCTGCCGCGGACTCGAACAGTTTGCCTTTATCAGTACCATATACAGTTCCGGTCTGGCGCCCGGTTGTGTATCGGAAACCGCCGTCAGTCCAACCGGTCCGTTTGCCAACCACTATGAACGCAGTAAAAGCGAGGCCGAACACTTGATACAAACGCAATTCCCGGATTTGCCGTGGAGCATTTATCGCGCCGCCACTATTATTGCCGATGACGATAGCGGCAAAGTGGTGCAATACAATGTGTTTCACAACACCATGCGTTTGTTTTTCCACGGCTTGATTTCACTGCTGCCGGGATACCACACAACGCCCATCTATTTGACCACCGGCCGTTCCACTATTGATTCAATATTTGAGATACTTTCCGCGCAACAAACGCAACAAAGCATCTACAACCTGTGTTACGGACGCGACACCGCAATGACCTTGGGCGAACTCATTGATCGAGTATTCAACAATTTTGCGCGTGATCCGGACTTCCACAAAAAACGTATCCTTAAACCCTTGTTTACCGATCTGGATGCGTTTGAATCCCTGGCATCGGTTTTAAAAGGACTCAGTGGCGCCGTCGTAAAACAAGCCCTGGAGAGTATACGGCCGTTCGCCCAGCAACTGTTCATTGAAAAAGATGTCGCCAACCAACAGTTGCTTTGCGCCACTCCCGGCTACCCGATACCGGATATGCCAGTGTTAATCGATAACGTCATTCAGCACCTCATGCAGACCAAGTGGGGTCGGGAAACCATGCCAGGGAATCAACGCCAGTGAAAGAACGCCAGGTAAACATTGCGAGCAACCAACCTTTGCGTAAACAAGGTCACTAGTAATGTAAATAGTAATGTGAATATCAGAAAAAATCAGGACACTCTATAACGACATAAGGATTTTTATTATGGATGGCATCAAAGAACAAGAACGCTGGATAATGAGTTTATACCGTTATTCAGAAATAACCGGCGCCATGTTTTTCGCAAAAGTGGCCGCTTGCATGCCGGCTGGACCAATACAGGTTAATTTAAACAAACATTTTGCCGATGAAAGCATGCACAGCTGGTACTGGACCCAAGCCATGGATGAGCTGGGTTACAAACCCATTCGACTTGCCAATGCTTATCAAGATGCGTATCTGGATGCCGGTGGCCTACCCGTCAACATAATGGAAATTCTGGCTTTAACCAATGTGTTCGAAAAACGGGTGATTAAGCAATACGCCCATCACATGAAAATCCCCAACTTGAATCCGATCATCAAACAGACCATCGAAAAAATCGTCGAAGACGAAAAATGGCATGTGTACTGGATCAACCAGGCGCTAAAAACCTATGCCCAAAAATACGGCGAAGACAAAGTTAACAAGAAGATTCAACACTACAAAGCCGCCGATGAATCGATTTACCAGCAATTTTTGCAGGAACACAAAGAAAGACTTGATTATGTTTTTGAGTCAACCGTATTCGCTTAACTTTTTTGTATCCAATAAATAAGGATGAACCAAAAATGCAACCACAAGACATTAAAAACCAACTAGCGGAATTCACCAAAATTCCAGTTGAGCGTATTGATGATGACGCGGCAATAACTGACCTGGTATCCGATTCGTTTATGCTGGTCGAAATGTTACTTCTATTGCAGGATCACTTTGCCATAGAACTGGAACAGGAAGATTTGGAAGAGGTGATCAGCGTCGCTCAACTGGTGAATCTGATAGACGAAAAAATCACCGCAATGCAAACCGCGTGATGGCATCCACCCATCAACAATACAGACAAACCAAAGGTAATCACTCATGGAAAAATCGGCTTTAATCCTGTTAACCGTAAACTTTATGTTGGTAGCCTTGCTACCGGTAATATTCTTTCGCCGTGATGGCAAACTGACTCTGATGTGGTTGCTTACCGCGGCGCCCTGGGGCATTGCGCCGGCACTGTTCATCAGCCAATATTTTGGTATTTTGGAACACCCCATGGTGATTGCAGACAGTGTTTTTTATACATGGATGTCTTCCATCGGATCAGTGCTAAGCGCTATTTCCATTGGATTGATCGCCATGACCATGGGCAGCCATAGAATTCCGCTGGCTTTGTGGCATCAAAACCCGCAGGATGATGCTCCCTCAACCATCGTCACCTGGGGGAGTTACAAATATATTCGCCATCCGTTTTACACGGCGTTCATATTGGCTTTCACTGCTTGTATATTGATTGCGCCGCATTGGTCAATTTTGATATTGGGCATATACACCATGGTAATGTTGAATCATACGGCAAGCAAAGAAGAGCGTCGCCTGTGTAATGAAGAAGGACAATTCGGCCAGGAGTATCGGGAATATATGAAACATACCGGCCGATTTTTTCCGAAGTTCACAGCTCGCCGTGGCGCCTTGCAAACACAATCCAACTAACCGGACGTGCACTATCATGACCACTGCTCATTTGACCACTTTAGTGGATCTGGCTATGCACCGGGCGGCCGAACAATCCGCATCAACCGCTTTTACGCAACTGAACCCCGGTGGCGAAATAGAACGTCATATCACTTTTGCACACCTGGATCTTGCGGCCAGGAATCTGGCTGGTTATCTGCAAAATCGCTTGCCGCCCCGCTCCAGAGTGTTATTGGCCTATCCCAACGGAATAGATTTTATTATCGGCTTTTTTGCCTGTTTATACGCCGGCATGATCGCCGTACCGGTTTACCCGCCGTTTGCGCGCAGCCAATGGCCGCGGTTTGCCGCTATTGCCAGTGATTGCCAGGCAGCCATGATTTGCACGTTGCACAAACATAGCGCCGCGATTTCTAATGTCTGCGTGCAAACACACGCCTTGAGCGACGTACCGTGCATAGCCAGCGATGGGTTAAACTCACGGTATCATGAATCCTGGAAATATCCGGATATCAAAGCAGATTCACTGGCGTTTCTGCAATACACATCTGGCACCACCGGAGACCCCAAAGGCGTGATGGTAAGCCATGAAAATATCATGGTAAATCAAGCCATGATTACCCAAGCATTTAATCACTCACACGAAAGTAAAATTCTTGGCTGGCTACCCATGTTTCACGACATGGGGCTCATCGGTAATGTGCTAAACCCGTTTTATGTGGGCGTTGAGTCAATATTAATGGAGCCGTTGTCATTTTTAAGGCAACCCTATCGCTGGTTAAAAGCCATTTCGGATTTCAAGGCAACCACCAGTGGCGCACCTAATTTCGCATACGATTTGTGTGTCAGCAAAATCAGCTCGGAACACAAACAAGGGCTGGACTTACGTCATTGGCAAAATGCCTTTAACGGCTCGGAGAAAGTACACTATCAAACTCTGGAAAAGTTCAGTGAATATTTTGCAGATTGCGGTTTTCAAAAAAATGCTTTTTTACCGTGTTATGGCATGGCGGAAGCGACCTTGTTCGTTACGGGCAAGCAATCGCAATCCCCTGTGATCACCGCGAACGTGGATAAAAACGCGTTGCAGTACAACCAAGTCGTTCCATCCAATACAGTTAAAACCAGGCAATGCACATTAACGGGTTGCGGTGGGGTTTCGGGCCCAGACATTCGACTCATGAACCCTGATACGCTTGAAGCTTGCGGGTCCGATGAAATCGGTGAAATCTGGATCACGGGAAAACATATCACCCAGGGTTACTGGAACAAAAGTCAGCTAACTGCAGATGCATTCAAGCAGGATGAGCATTCCGGCAATAAACACCGATATTTTAGAACCGGAGATCTGGGCGTAATTATCCGCGGACAACTGTATATCACCGGCCGTATAAAGGAACTGATTATTGTTCGCGGAAAAAATTACTATCCACAGGATATTGAACTGGTGGCACAAAATAGCAATCCCGCTTGCCGCCTAGGCCGCGGCGCGGCGTTTAGCGTCGAGTCCGACACTCAGGAGATGGTTGTATTGGTTCAGGAGATTGAAAAAACCCAATTGCGCAAGTTTGATGACCAAGGCACAAAATGCGATATTCAACTCGCCTTAAGGGCACAACTCAATCTTGAAGTCGATGACATTGTGTTTGTTAAACCAGCCAGTATCCCGCTGACTTCCAGTGGCAAGACACAAAGGCAACGCGTGAAAGAACTGTACTTGCAACGAGCGATACCGGGGGTAATCCGTTCAATGCTGGCAGCTTGAGCTTTTAATGTGTAGCAGCTCAGATATAATTCGACAAATTAGCCAGTAAGTTTCAATCAAATCTGGCAGTTCACAAGGTCTCAGTTCTGCCAATAACGGAAGTTTAAATATTTCGAAAACAGGCATGTGCTACTGAGTAGGCATTTATTGATTCTAATTCTCTATGGCGCAAACGGCCAATTCCAGACGCACGGATTTTCTTATTTTTGGCATGTTCAGCTGAGTAGTATTTATTACTCCTAATACTCTACTGCGCTATCGACCTCATAGCGGATGCTCAGATTTTTCCGCCAAAATCAGAGTAACAGCGTTTTAGGACCTTTACGGTTTAGGTTTACCGATTTTTGGAACTGCCATAAAGTGGGCGTTTAAA
>JAJDNG010000243.1 GCA_022340845.1 Gammaproteobacteria bacterium
GTTTTGGCGAGCAAAATCCAACGGCGCCCACAGGCTTTTGTCTGCCTGCTCCCGTGACAATCTTGGATCATCCAGGGTTATCACCTCTCCGAAGATGAGCGGAATATTTGTATTGGCCAGGATCGAATCGGGATTTAATTCCAGGGGGAATTGCGCGGGATAGGCGATATTGGTTGATAATTCAATGGTAGCGCCATTGTTGCTGTCCTCCATGGACTGGCTGATGGGTGTCGGCAAACCATAGTAGCCCGCCGGTTCTCCCGGCTCATAGCGGGAATTGCGATTGCGATCCAAAAACGCCGTAAGATAATATTGTTGGCCTTGGGCAACCAGAAACAGATAATAACCGTCTGAGTTCAATTGTTGGTAGTCCACAATGGCATTGCCGCCCGGCGTTTGTTTGTACACCAGTACGAACACGTTCCCTGATTCTTCCGGGGGTACCAGTACTCTGCCGGCTAACACAATGGAACGGTCTATTTCACTGATATTGCGCTGCAGATTGAGCATGGTGCACCCTGCAGTGGACAATAAAACCACCATCGCCACGCACATTGTGATCCATAGTGTTTGGTTTAGATGCGCCATGTGTGTTAATCGTTGTTTTTATGTAGATAGTGGTTTTGGATAGTGGTGTTATCTAGTGCAGTGTCCGGTTGTAACAACCCCATCCATACGCATGAACCGTGTGCTGACTGAATAATTGTACATCACTGCCGCACGCTCACAGCGACGCGTTGACAAATCTCATCGTAAAAACTCCACCGGATCGATAAATCCGATTTGCCCTGTTTCGTAACTTCCCAAGTCCATGAAGGTACGATTGGTGATGGTATCAGGTTTTTCGTAGACAATACTGTGGCCATGGAATACATGATCGATGTCTTTTACTGGTTGGATTTTGTGCCTGTCTTTTTCAGATCCATAGACTTGAGATTTCGACCACAGCATTTCAGCGATGTGGTTACGGTGCGCTTTGTTTTTGACATTCTCATAACTGTCGGGATTGGATGCCGCTTGCGGGATCTGGTTTAACTGTTCACAGATGCTATGCCAGGAAACCGGGCTAGGCAACTGCGCATGTACCAGGCCGATTTTCCGTTTATCCCTCAAAATCAACTCAATAGCCACCGGCAGGAATTTAAAGGCATCGTAATACGCCTGCAATTGCGCCTGTTTGAGCAATTTCGCCCAATCACCGCCCCAATAATACCACCACTCATAAACCTGCGGGTCATCGGACTCATAGGCCCGCATCAACATCACTTCATGATTACCCAGAATGGCGTGAAACCAGGGAAACCGCAAATACTCCAATGCTTTATGGGATTCATCGCCCCGGTCAATCAAGTCTCCCAGGCTGAACAAGCGGTCTTTGCCAGGATCGAAA
Source organism: Gammaproteobacteria bacterium (assembly GCA_022340845.1). Taxonomy (GTDB): domain Bacteria; phylum Pseudomonadota; class Gammaproteobacteria; order SZUA-152; family SZUA-152; genus JAJDNG01. The sequence goes on from JAJDNG010000243.1 coordinate 1,391, forward strand.
TGGACTTCACGCAGGCGCGCTTCCAACAGTGTGAAATGCCCGTGTATATCCGCACAAACATAGTCGACGCCTTGAGTATTGGCAGAGAATTTGGCAATTTTTGACATGGTAAATAGCGGTTTTTGGCGTAAACAACGTGCCTTTGGACGAATTCGTTAGACCGGTCATTGTGGTGCAGAGTTTCCTCAATCCACTTCGGATTCGCTGGGTGCGGCCCAAAAATTACCGGACATTGCGGCAAATCAATTCATTCGCTGCAGACGCTAGTCATACTGTAGGCTAAATAACAGCTTTTCACTCAATTTATCAGCCAATAAGACAGCCCATGGCCATATCCCGTTCCTGGATGTTGACTTTAGCAATCACCGCTGCGGTGATCTTGTGGATGATATCCGGGACCGTGTTCTCCCCAGAGCCGCAACCGACCGCCGTTGAGCCAGCCACCCCCAAACCGCCCAAGGTGCGCGTGCAAATCTCCGAGGCTAGGCCCATGACCAATCATTTGACACTGCAAGGCCAGACGCTGGCCGACCGCACGGTCACTGTCAAAGCCGAAACCCATGGCGTGGTAAAACAAACCCTGGTGGATAAAGGCGCTCAGGTAAACACCGGCGATACCCTGGTGAAAATGGCCATTGACGACCGCCAGGCTCGCTTGCTGGAAGCGCGCTCTTTACAGATGGAGAGAAAAACCGAATACCTGGCGGTGCAATCGCTGAAAAAAAGCGGCTATCAAGCCGAAACCGAGTTAGCGCGCGCCAAGGCCGCCCTGGACGCCGCCAAGGCGTCGGTGCGTGTGGCAGAGTTGGAATTGGAACGCACCACCATCCACGCGCCTATCACCGGTATCGTGGATATTCGCTATGTGGAAGTGGGCGATTTTGTCAGTCGTGGCGATCCCGTGGCCGCGCTGGTGGATTTGGATCCCATCCGCGTGGTCGCCCAGGTGTCCGAACGTTACCTGGGACGCATCAAAGTCGACAAATCCGGCGAGGTCAGGCTGTTGGACGGCAGCACCGTGCCGGCGCAAGTCACCTATGTGGGCTCCTCGGCCAGCAAATCCACTCGTACCTTTGCAGTCGAGATGCAAATCCCCAATCCCGACGGGCTGATCATAGAGGGGATTACTGCGGAACTGCATTTGCCCATAGCGCAAATCCGCGCGCATAACGTCCCGTCGTCGGTATTAAGCTTGCTGGACAACGGTGAACTCAGCGTCAAAGCCGTGGACGCCAATAATCAAATCATCGCCTACTCCGTCGAAGTACTGGGCGACAGCAGCGATGGCATTTGGCTGGGCGGTTTACCCGAAAAAATCACGCTGGTGGTAGTCGGTCACGAATTCGTACAACCCCATCAAACGGTAACCCCGTTGTTTATGGATTCACCACCGCTGGATGAATCAGAGCCGGGTAAACCAAAGCCGGGTAAAAAAAAGCCGGAAAAACCTGAGCCCGGTGAAACACTGTCCAGTCAATCCCAGCCCGGTCAATAAGGGATTTGACGAATGCGCTTCATTGAAACCACGGTCGCCCGATCCCGCACCGTCATCGCCGTGCTCATTTTGTTGTTCATCAGCGGCACTATTTCTTATATCACCATTCCCAAGGAGGCCGAACCGGATGTGGATATTCCGTTTATTTTCGTCTCCACCTTTTTGGAAGGCATTTCACCCGAAGACGCCGAGCGACTCATGGTGCGCCCCTTTGAAGAAGAACTGCGCGGCGTCGAGGGATTAAAAGAAATGACCGCCACCGCTTTTGAAGGCGGTAGCAATGTGGTGCTGGAGTTTACCGCCGGATTCGATGCCGACCAGGCGGTGCAAAACGTGCGCGAAGCGGTGGATCGGGTCAAACCAGAACTGCCGGTGGAAGCCGAGGAACCGTTAGTCACTGAGATCAACACCAGCATATTCCCCGTGCTGGTGGTCACATTATCCGGCAATGTTCCGGAACGCACCTTAGTACGTATTGCACGCCATTTGCGCGATAAAATTGAAACCGTACCCAGCGTTTTGGATGTCACCATCTCAGGAGACCGCGAGGAAGTGGTGGAAGTCATCGCCGATCCCTTGCTGGTGGAAAGCTACGGTTTAAACGGGGCACAAATCGCGGCGTTTTTAGGCCGCTCCAACCGCCTGGTGGCCGCCGGCAATATCGACACTGGCGAAGGCCGGTTTGCGGTCAAAGTGCCGGGCTTGTTTGAGACCGCGGCGGATGTATTCAACCTGCCCATTCGCGCCGAAGGCGATGCCGTGATCCGCTTTCGCGACATCGCCACGGTAAAACGCACCTTCAAAGACCCCGAAGGTTTCGCTCGCGTTAATGGTTTGCCGGCGGTGGCTCTGGAAATCACCAAACGCACCGGGGAGAACATCATCCACACCATTGAAAAAATCAGGGCGCTGATCGAAGAAGAACGGGAATACTGGCCCGACACCTTGCATGTCACCTACACCCAGGATAACTCGGAATTCATCCGCATGATGCTCCATGATCTGGAGAACCATGTGGTCAGCGCCATCGTGTTGGTGATGATTATACTTATCGGCGTGTTGGGACTGCGTTCGGCGGCATTAGTGGGCATCGCCATCCCTGGCTCGTTTCTCACCGCCATATTAGCCATTAATCTCATGGGCTTGACGGTCAATATGGTGGTGTTGTTCGCGCTGATCTTTTCCGTGGGCATGCTGGTGGACGCCGCCATTATCATTACCGAATACGCCGACCGCAAGATGGCCGAGGGCCTGGACCGGCGCCAGGCCTATATCAACGCCTCTAAACGCATGGCCTTGCCCATCATCAGCTCCACCGCCACGACTTTGTGCGCGTTTTTACCGTTATTGTTCTGGCCCGGTATCGTCGGTGAATTCATGAAATATTTCCCCATTACCGTGTTATTTACCTTGTCGGCCTCATTGCTAATGGCACTGGTGTTTTTGCCCACCCTGGGCAGCTATTTCGGCAAATTGGGCGCCAACAACAAAGCTCAGCAGCAACAACTGGCAGCCGCTGAAAGTGGCGACCTTAACCGGATAAAGGGCGCCGGCGGTTGGTATTTGCGACTGTTGAAAACCGCACTGCAACATCCCGCGCAAATCCTGACATTGACCGTCGTGGCATTAGTCGGTGCCTGGTACGCCTACTCACACTACGGCAAAGGTCTGGAATTTTTTCCCGAAGTGGAATCAGACTTCGTCATGGCCTTAGTGCATGCCCGAGGCAATCTATCCATTTACCAACAGGATCAGCTCGTCAAAGAAGTGGAGAACCAGGTTTTACAACTGCAGGAGGAATTCGACAGCGTCTACACCCGCACCGGGGTCGGCGGCGCCTTGTGGATGGACGTTACCGACGATGTCATCGGGCTAATCACCATCGAACTCAAGGACTGGGATGTACGCCGTCCCGCAACCGAGATACTTGCGGATATCCGCAATCGCACCAAACATCTGGCGGGCATTCAAGTGGAAACCCGCGAACAGGAGCACGGTCCCCCTGTAGGCAAACCCATTCAGATTCAATTAAGTTCACGCTTTGCGGATTTGTTAACCCCAGCCGTGGAAACGGTACGTAGCCACTTGGAAACCATAGAGGGCTTGCGCGAGATCGAAGACGACCGGCCCATTCCCGGCATCGAGTGGAAAGTGGATGTGGACCGGGCGCAAGCGGCCAAGTTCGGCCTGGATGTCACCGCCGTGGGCGATTCCATCAAACTGGTGACCGCGGGACTCAAAATCGGCACCTACCGCCCCGACGACAGCGACGATGAAATCGATATCAACATCCGCTATCCCGAGCAATGGCGCACCGCGGACCAACTGGACCAGGTGCGCATTGTCACCGAACACGGATCGGTGCCAATTAGCAACTTTATCAGCCGCAGCGCTGACCACAAAGTGGGCACCATCACTCGAGTGGACGGCAAGCGTGTATTGACCGTACGCGCCGATGTCATGCCTGGGGTGCTGGCCGATGATAAGTTGCAGGAAATCCGTTCTTGGCTGGAGCAAAATCCGCTTGGCAACAAAATCGATTACCAGTTCAGGGGCCAGGACGAAGAACAGAAAACCGCTGAGGCATTTTTGTTAAAAGCATTTTTCGTGGCGCTGTTTCTCATGGCCATCATCCTGGTTACCCAATTCAATAATTTTTACCAGGCGTTTATCATTCTTTCTGCGGTCATCGTATCCACCGTGGGCGCGTTCTTAGGTTTGCTAGTCACCGGCCAGGCCTTTGGCATTGTGGTTGCCGGCATAGGCATGATCGCCCTGGCCGGTGTGGTAGTCAACGACAACATCGTATTAATCGACACTTTCAATCAATTGCGCCAGACCTGCAAAACCCCAAGGGAAGCTATCCTACGTACCGGCGTGCTGCGCTTGCGCCCGGTGATACTGACCACAGTCACGACTGTTTTAGGCTTGATGCCCATGTTCCTCAAAACCAACATCGACGTGGTGACCCGTGAAGTGGCCATTGGCGCGCCCATCACCCAATGGTGGTTCAGCATGGCCACCGTGATTATCTTCGGCTTGAGTTTTGCGACCATACTCACCTTGATCATTACTCCTTGCGCATTGATGCTGCAAGTGAATTTTCAAAAGTGGCGCAATCGGCACTTTCACGCCGAAGTCAAATCCACCTAACACATAATATGATCTTATAGTTTTTGCACCACCACAATTTCAATTCAAGTAAGCCTTGTGAGCGGCAATGGCATCAACTGTCGGATAGGCCCCTCATTGCATTGAATAACTCCAGCGGGAAAAATAACGTAATTGGCTCGCAAGCCAGCTCATTCTAGTGTAAAGATGAGCGCTTGTACGTTGCGCTATAAAGTGTGTCCAAATTGAATTGAACACGATTTGGGCAGACTTGGCGGCGCAGAGCTGAATTCCATATAAATACAAACGGGGCCGCAATAAATCGCGGCCCCGTTTGCTTTTCTCCCTCCCTCAACAAGTCCTTTTTAGCACCTCTCCTTAAAGCACTGCATTATTATTATTTTTCACTCAGTATAAAACGGTGGTTAAGCGCTTGCACGGGCCGGGCGTTGTTGCCGATGATCTTGGCAAATCGGGCAATTTGTTCCGCGGACGCTTCCAACGGCTGGTTGATGACAAACCAATTGACCCCTTCACTACATGGCGGCGTGGTTAAAGACCCATTAAAATGGGTGTACGACTTGTTTTTTGGCAACAGGTCTGCCGCGCTTAAGTGTATCCCAGATAAGCGTTTTTTCTCGCCGGCTTTTTCCGGCAGTTGACGCCACAGTTTTTCCAATTCAGGATTCGGCTTGCCTTGCTTAAAAAATACGCCCACCACGGCCAGTTCGCCATGGGTGTTTTTATGCACCAAATGCATTTCCATGTCATAGGCTTTGCCATTGACGGTGTTTTCACTGGGGGTATGGAAATGAAACTGAGCCAATTCATATTGGTGTTCGGCAACGCTGATACGGCTGCCGTTTGCGTAATTCACTTGAACGGTATGACCGTTATTGAGCATCTCCGGAGTGACTGGCTGGTAGTCAAATCGGATGTCACCTAGATTCGCCGGCACTAACTGAGTCGCATCAATATCAATGGGAGACTGTCGGGTGCCGGTTTTACATGTCGTAAATTCTTGCTTTAGTTCTCCCCAGTTCTCTGGACCGGCTTGGCCGGTGTATCCCCAATGGTCGTGTCCACTGCTGGCTTCTAGTACCGTGGCCACTGCAATGGTTAATACGCTGGCTGTAACGCCTAGTATTATTCTGTTCGCGGTTACTTTCATAAGTGGATTCATAGTAGTTTTTACCCCTCCCTAGAGTGTTAGTATTAGAATTATTTGATATACCAATAAGGCCTATCTATGAAACGGCCATAAAATATAATTATTTTCTCATCAGGTCAACCTATCGATAAACTTTTTTCTTGAAATATTACTGATCAGGCTCAATAAGAAAACCAGTGGGATTGCCCTATAATCCCCCGAATTCCATCAATTTTTTTAACCGAAGGGGGAACCATGCGAACAACTCTCAACGCAACGGCTGTATTTTTTATGCTCTTTAGCTTATGGTTGCCGGCGGTTCACGCGGCCGATGGTGGCCAGCCGGTTTTGGTGGACATCAAACGCATGTCCCTGGACACGGCGTTAAAACTGGCCCAGGCCACCATAAAAACCTGCCGTAAAGAAGGTGTGCAAGTAGCGGTGACGGTCGTGGACCGGGGCGGTCATCCCCAAGTGGTGTTGCGCGATGTATTGGCACAGGATTTCACCCTGCAAGTCAGCAAACTAAAAGCCTACACCGCCATGACCTTCAACAGCGTCACCTCCACTATGGTAGGTCGCTTCAAAGACCCCTTCTCCATCGGCAAGATCGACAGCATTGTCATATCGGCGGGCGGCGTGCCCATTAGCGCCGGCGGCAACATCATCGGCGGCGTCGGCGTCAGCGGCGCTCCCTCCGGCGAAACCGATGAAAAATGCGCCAAAGCAGGATTGGCGGCGGTGATGGATGATTTGGAAATGGCTTCGATGGAGTAGGATTTAATATTGCATCATTTGATAGCAAACTAATTCCACTAACTCAGGCTGGCTAGAGCTGCTTTCAGCCTGAGTTGGTTGTTTTTAAATATTAGCCCTCAACGCTTACTGAGATAGGCTAGATAAAAATAGTAAACTATGTAAGCAGCAACGTACGGGTCACGAAAAGTAGGCGCAATTCCAATGGAATCACTGTCAGTGTATGCTGGCAGTCATTGGGAGAAAAAATGATGGACTGGAAATCGGCCGTTATGGATTCTCTGCGCACCGCTGATCGTATTCTTGTTGCAGGGTTTGCTTTTTCCGCCTCACCTCGGCGTCACTCAGGTAGACCCGTTCCCCTGAATCGTCTAATCGATACCAACGTCGGCGTTCGCCTAATCTGCGCAACTCATCGTTTAATTTTACGCATCGTTTTTCAATCATCTCTTCTTTTTCAAGAGCTGCTTCTTTGTTGCGTTGTTTTTCCAGCCGTTGGTTGCGCATTTCATTGGCTAACTCTAACTGCCTTTTGATGCGTTCCGCGGCTTCTTTTTCGGCATCGTATTCATCGCTTTGGGCGAATATCAATCCCGCAAACACCACGTACGAAATTATTGTCAATGTGACTATCCATTTTTTTAAAATCATTTTGTGCCCCCCCTTAACGATCACGCCGCCTGCGAAATTAACACTCCTGTTTCAATACGTCTATAGTGAACGCATATGGTTATATGGAACAGTTGCTAATTCTTGTTTTCAAATAATGACGCGCCGCGATGGCGCTGATGATCTGGCGCGGCGCTTTAATCGTATGGCGGGCATTATCCAGGCTGGTTAATCGTTGGCCGCGGCCTGATACAAATGCACATCGCGCTGCGGAAATGGTATGGAGATGCCGCGGGCGTCGAACTCGGTTTTGATTTTTTCCAGCAGGTCGGAACGCACGGTCCAGTAATCGCCCGCGTTGACCCAGGGGCGCACCGCGAAGTCGACGCTGCTTTCACCCAGTTCGGAAACCAGGATGGCCGGTGCGGGTTCAGGGAGAATTCGGGATTCGCCGCTGAGTATTTCCTGCAATACTTTTTTTGCCTCCGCAATGTTATCGCTATAACCGATGCCTATGGTGAGATCAATGCGGCGGGTGTCGCGGGCGGTGACGTTGGTAATGGTGCCGTTGAAGATCTGCGAGTTGGGCACGGTGATTTCGCGGTTGTCGCCGGTGCGCATCATTGTATTGAAGATATTGATGGCTTCCACCACGCCACTGGTGCCACCGGCCTCGACAAAGTCGCCCACTTTAAACGGCTTGAACATAATCAACATGACGCCGGCGGCGAAATTGGATAGCTGATCTTTCAAGGCCAGGCCGACGGCCAGGCCGGCGGTGGCGAATATGGCCAGCAGTGAGGTGGTCTTAACGCCCAATTGTTCCAGCGCGGCAAGAACCACCACAATTAGTAGCACGGCGTAAATAATATTGCCCAGAAACCCCAGCAGTGCTGTGTCAACATTGGATTTTTGCATAATTTTCTTGATGGCTTTGACGATCACTTTGGCCACGATACGGCCAATGATAAATATCACTAAGGCTGTGAAGATATTGATACTCCAGGGAACAAGATACGTGGTGATGAGTTCGTTGGGATTTTCCAGCAGCGCGTTCATGTTTGCCTCGCTTTTTCTTCTTTAAAGGTAAGGGGGTAAGTGGCGGTCTGTGCCTTAACCCCCGACACAGAACCGTAAGCAGTCGATCGTTAAATATAACTTACGCGATTATCAATTGAGCGCGTAGCACACGCAAGTATTGCCTGGACTGTGGTTGTTTAATTTTTGACCACTTGATCATTCGCCATAACCTACCTGATACCGCCCGCGGGTTCTGGTAGAATCCACCCCCATGGATGTTTCTTATATTCTTGACGGCCTCAACGACGCCCAGCGCGAGGCGGTCTGCGCACCGGCGGGCAATATGCTGGTGCTGGCCGGGGCCGGTAGCGGTAAAACCCGGGTGCTGGTACACCGCATCGCCTGGCTGATTCAAATCGAAGGGGTGTCGCCGCACGGCATTATCGCGGTGACATTTACCAACAAAGCCGCCGGAGAAATGCGCGCCCGCATCGAGAACCTGTTGCACATGCCGGTGCGGGGCATGTGGGTGGGCACATTCCACTCCCTGGCGCACCGCTTGTTGCGCTTGCACTGGCAGGACGCCGGCTTGCCGCAAACCTTTCAGATTCTGGACAGCGACGATCAATACCGGGTCATCCGCCGGATCATGAAAGCCATGGACCTGGATGAAGCCAAGTGGCCGCCCAAACAAGTGCAATGGTATATCAACGGCCGCAAAGACGAGGGCCAGCGACCGCACAACATAGAGCACTTCGACGACCCTTTCGACCGGCAAATGCTGCGCATTTACACCGCCTACGAAGAGCTCTGCCAGCGCACCGGCATGGTGGATTTCGCCGAATTGTTGCTGCGGGCACAGGAGTTGTTTTTAAACAATCCCCACTTACTCAAACACTATCAAGAGCGTTTTCAGCATATCCTGGTGGACGAATTTCAGGACACCAACACTATCCAATACGCCTGGGTGCGATTGCTGGCCGGCAAGACCGGCAAAGTGTTCGCGGTGGGCGACGACGATCAATCCATTTACGGCTGGCGCGGCGCGCGCATCGAAAATATCCAGCAGTTCAGCAACGATTTCCCCGACACTAAACTGGTGCGCCTGGAGCAGAACTACCGCTCCACGGGCAATATTCTGTCCGCCGCCAACGCCTTAATCGCGAAAAACTTCTCCCGCCTGGGCAAGAATCTGTGGACCGCCGACAGCGATGGCGACCCGCTGCATCTTTATACCGCCTTTAACGAAATCGATGAGGCGCGGTTTGTGGTGGAGCAGATCAAACAATGGGTGGACCAGGGCGGCACCCACAGCGAAACCGCTGTGTTATACCGCTCCAACGCCCAATCCCGGGTGATTGAAGAGGCGCTCATCCAAATGAACGTGCCTTACCGGGTGTACGGCGGTCTGCGCTTCTTCGAGCGCCAGGAGATCAAAGACGCGCTGGCCTATGTGCGCCTGATGGCCAATCCGTTTGACGACGCTTCGTTCGAGCGGGTGGTCAATACGCCCACCCGCGGCATAGGCGAAAAAACCCTCGAAGCGGTACGCAGCTACGCGCGCATCAACAACGTGCCCATGATGCAGGCCGCGCACGCGGTGGTGGACGAGAAGCTGCTCAGCGCGCGGGCGTTAACGGCGTTACAAAACTTTTTGCAGCTGATACAACGCCTGCAGGAGGAAACCACCGATCTGGCGTTGCACGAACAGGTGGAACACGTGATTCATCGCAGCACCTTATTTGATCATTACGATAAAGACAAAAGCGAAAAAGGCCAGGCCCGCATCGAAAACCTGGAAGAACTGGTCAACGCCGCCAAATACTTCGAATACGATCCCGATGAAGAAGAAGGCCTGGATGAATTGTCCGCCTTCCTCTCCCATGCGGCGCTGGAAGCCGGCGAAGAACAAAGCGGCTCGGGCCAGGATTGCGTGCAATTGATGACGCTGCACTCCGCCAAAGGACTGGAATTCCAGCTGGTGTTTTTGTGCGGCGTGGAAGAGGACTTATTCCCCCACAAACGCTCCGCCGAAGACCCCGTGCGCCTGGAAGAAGAACGCCGCCTGTGCTACGTAGGCATTACCCGGGCCAAGGAACGTTTGTACATTACCCACGCCGAAACCCGGCGCCTGTACGGCTCGGAGACCTATCCCCGGGCTTCGCGCTTTGTCCATGAAATTCCCAACGAGTTGATACACGAAGTGCGCCTGCGGGGTTCGGTAAGCCAGCCCAGATTCGCCAAAGTTCAGGACGCAGAGGAACAAGACGCTACAGGATTTCATTTAGGGCAACGGGTGTTTCACGCCAAATTCGGTGAGGGCATCGTGCTCAACTTCGAAGGCCAGGGCAGCCATGCGCGGGTGCAGGTTAATTTCGATGAAGCCGGCAGCAAGTGGCTGGTGATGGCGTACGCCAACCTGCAAGTTGCGGAGTCTCATATCTAAAAACCATATCGTCGTAAAACTTATACTCATAAAGGACATGACCATGCGAATAAAAACAATGCTGTCACTGGTATTTGTCGCTATAGCGGTTTTGCTGAGCGCTTGCGGCCAGCAAGGCCAACAGCCAAGCGGCTCCTTGGACGTAAAAACCCAAAAGCCTTATTTCTGGAAAATGGTGACGACGTGGCCGCCCAATTTTCCCATCTTTCAGGAAGGCGTGGAACGCTTCGCCAAAGACGTGCAAACCATGAGTAACAATCGCTTGAACATCAAAGTGTATGCCGGCGGCGAACTGGTGCCTCCATTGCAAACCTTTGAAGCGGTTTCCCAGGGTACCGTGGAAGTGGGACACGGCGCCGGTTATTACTGGGCGGGAAAAATTCCCGCGGCGCAGTTCTTTACCGCCGTGCCTTTTGGCATGAACGCCCAAGGCATGAACGCCTGGTTGTATGCCGGTGGCGGCATCGAATTGTACAAGGAAGTCTACGCGCCACATAATTTAGTGCCCTTCCCCATGGGCAACACCGGCGTGCAAATGGGCGGCTGGTTCAATAAAAAAATCGAATCGGTGGATGACCTCAAAGGCTTGAAAATGCGCATCCCCGGTTTGGGCGGCAAAGTCTTCGCCAAAGCCGGCGGCACACCCGTGTTGTTACCCGGCGGTGAAATTTATACCGCTCTGGATCGCAACACCATCGACGCTACCGAATGGGTAGGTCCTTACCACGACGAGCGCCTGGGTTTGTATCGGGCCGCCAAATACTATTATTATCCCGGCTGGCATGAGCCGGGCCCGGTGCTGGAGTTGATCGTCAACAAAAAAGCGTACGACTCGTTACCGGATGATTTGAAAAAAATCATCGAGACTGCGGCCGCCTCCGCCAACATCTGGATGTTGTCGCAATTCGAAGCAAACAATCTGGCCGCGCTGAAGCGGCTCAAACAGGAACATAACGTGGAAGTCATTGCGTTCCCCGATGATGTCATGAAAGCCTTGCACGCCTACACCAAGGAAGTACTGGCCGAAGAATCCGAGAAAGACGCCACGTTCAAACGGGTATACGAAAATTACCAAGCCTTTATGGAGGACAATGACGCCTGGAACGAACTATCTGAAGCGGCGTATCAAAAAGCCAGGGCACTGAAATAGCATTGACGGGCGGTAGCAATGATGGACGTTAACAATGAATTTCGAATTTAAAAAACAAGCCGAAGCACTGGGCGATGCCATGGTGGAGGCATTCCACATCTTCGCCCTGTTTGCCATTGGCCTGACCATTATTTGGTCGGCAGTCGCTGAATACATTACGATCATACAAGCCGGTCATCCCAGCTTGAAAGACATTTTGTTATTGTTTATCTACCTGGAATTGCTCGCCATGGTGGGCATTTATTTTCGGACCAAAAAATTGCCGGTGGTCTTCCTGATATACGTGGCGCTGACCGCACTGACCCGGGTGTTGACCGTGGACATTAAAACCATGGAAACGATGCACTTGCTCGCGGTGAGCGGCGCTATTTTGATATTGGCGATAGCCGCCATGATCTTATCTTTTGGCAAACCCCGCTGGTTGCGCAAGGATGCTACGGAGGAAAAAATATAGCACAGTGCATATCACCCGGTGCATCATATGATGCTGCACACGCTAATTGATGTGCGCAACCGCGAAACTGTCCACTTCAATGGCTAATTTTACTTGGGCAATGCGCTCGAATCGCGTTGATTCCTCGTTCAACGCGTAGACCAGAATGCTTTTTGATAGTGTATCGGCCAGGTATACCAATCCCCCGTGAGCAATGATTGCGGTGATCGCGCAATCGCCTAATTCCAAAGATGCCGGGTGATCTTTATTCATGGCGCCGGTTCGCGCGTCTCTTGAATACGCCAATACTTGGCACGCCGCGTCATCCAATCCATAGACTAGGTTGCTGTTCGAAGCCATCGCGAGCCTGGTGATATGCGCATCCACCGCAACAGGCGAACCGCGAGCTTCGGTAAGCGCCCCGCTTAGCGCATTGATTTGATATGCCGCTACAGCTTTTTTTTGGGACTGGTTTTGCGGCTGGATTAATAGCATAAAATTCGCGCCGGCATCGATCATTGCCGGGGACGTGTTGGCGCTAAGAGCAAATGGCGAGCCGAAGCGGATTCTTTCATGCAACAAAGGACCGGTGTTTTGCCGGTAGCTGAATAAACTCACCCGCCGCCGGTCGGCGCTGATGACATAAGCATAGCGGCCAGCGGGGTCCAGCAGCAGTTCCTCAGGAGCAAATTGCAACCGCACCGGCTGCGATACCGGTATCAAGGACGCAGTCTGGGAGTCGATACCGAAAGCCAACAATAACTCGGGCTCTCTGGTGAGCGCGTATAAGTACCAACCATTGGCGTCGATTTTGAAATCCACCAGCGTACCCGGCAGTGTCCAGGGCGAACCGGCCACCTTGACAAAACGGCGTGTGGTTTTGTCCAGCGCATAAGCGCTAATGGACTTGGCTTGCGGATCGGCTGCATAGACCGCGTTCAGCCCTTTTTGCACGGTCCATAGTTCAGCGCCTGGCAAGGCGACGCTATCGACGAGTTGAACGTCGGATGGTTTTTGCAGATTTACCGTCCATAAAGACAATTGCCGGGTGGTTTTATTCACCGTATAAAGATGTGTCGCGGACGTTCCTTGATCCACTGGTACAGGCTCTGTCAACCACCAGGGACCGGGGCGAGTTTGCGTGCTGTGCAGCAGCGTCAGTTCACCGCTGTCACGCGCCACCTGGAAAGTGCTGATACTGGCGGATTCCGCATTCGCCACGTAGGCCATAGTGCCGGCCGGATTGAATACGATAGACACGGGCGCGTTACCACCAGTGGGGAATGATTGTTGCGGCAGCAAGTGCAACGCCCCGGTTTGGGGGTCGATTTGATATGCCCACAATGAGTCGGTTTGCCAGCTGCCGGCGTATAAATATTTGCCACTGGGATGAACCGCTAGCGCATAGGGATTCAAGCCGATGGCAAACGGGCTGTCCGCCAGTTCCCGCAACACGCCGGTAGCTTGATCAATGCTAAAACCACTTATCTTGCCGGCCCCCCAATTGCTCACATACAAATACCGGCCTTGGGGTTCCGACACCACTGCATATGGAATGCCCCCTGCTCCCGCTGGCACGTCCGCCAATGGCCACAAGCTGCGTATCACCACATCATCTTTCATGACGCGGAACGGGGAACCCGCCAGTGGTGTCAATGCGCCGCTCTCAGTATCGATACCATAGGCGCAAATGGAATTGGCGTAGGCATTCACGGCGTACAGAAAGCGGCCTGTCCTATGGATTATGAGTGAGCGGGTGCGGTATTGAGCGGCAATTGGCGATGTGATTAGCGGAGTTAATAGTCCGCTTTTCGGATTCACACGATACGCGGCTATCTTGCCTTCGCGGGCGGCTACATATAAAAATCGGCCCGTGGGATGAATGACCAGTGAAAACGGCGATAAAGCCGGAACGGTATAAGCCCGGGGGTTTTGTAGTTCGAGGCGCTCGCCGGCATAAAAAATCTCATAGCAGATGATGGATTTGCCGGTTTTCGCTACCACATAAGCGAACTTTCCGTTGGGGTGCACTGCCACAGCTTTGGGATTCTTGGCGGTGGGATAAAAACCCTGCTGGCGCACTACCCCATGCGCACCGAGGCGATAAATCGCTAATGTGCTGTCCAGCGAGTTAACACTTAACATGAACGCGCCAGGATTAATTTCCGCCGGCGCAGCAGCGCTACTCGTCATTAGCACCACCATCATTAGCACAACCATAGCGACTAACGTGTTTTGTCTAGCGCCAGCCAAATACTTTAATTGAAAACACTCCATGTCGATTGAATTCAGTGCGAATTGATTTGAACTAAGGCACGTTGCCACAGGTTTCAGTACTGAACGCCATCCAGTTCACACCCAACTGACGATTGCCGCTGATGCCGGCCGAGCCGCAGTTGTTGGGATTCCATGACCCACTGGGCACAAAACGGTTTACTTTCAACACCGCACGATTGTAATAAGGCGGGTTAGTGTACGCCTGAGTGGTACCGTTTCGCACCTCACCCCGGTCGCCGTTAGTGGATTCCGGCCCTACATCGTTTAAGTTCACCAGGAAGTTTTTATTTTTCCAGCCATGGGGAACGGCCACGTGGCAAAAGTTACAACGAAAATTGGTCACTTGGTTGGCGTGAAAAATATGCAGGTTACCCATGCCGAACATGCCGCCACACATACCCCCGCACATGCCGTTGGTGGAAAAACCACTGGCTTGCACCGGTGCCGCCGGATTGGCGTATTGGTCAAAGTCGTGACATTTAAAACACAAATGATTATCCGCGCCGGGGCTTCCCTGCAACTCTCCCGTGCCCCCGTTTCGGTCGCCACTCCAGGGTCCTTTGAGGATGAAATCATTGCTGGATCCATGGGGCCCCCAGGGGCTGGAGTTTTCCGAACCATCACCGGGCACCACGGTGCCCAGGTTGGTATTACTACCGTGACAATCACTGCAATACATAGTTTGAGTACCCACCGCGGCGTTGAACGGCGGCAACCAATTATTGGCGTTCGCGGTTCTTTCTGCCGCGCTGCGGCCGGTGGCGCGCATTACCGGATGCCAGGCGCGATGGTTGTTGGTGTTCCAGTCTGGGTTGTTAAATGCCGCGGGCGCATTGCCGGCGCCGCCGTCCACCCCCAGGCTGACAGGCTCGTTGGCGTGCGCCTGGGGTGAATTGAATTCCCGGGCCTGATTGGTGTAGCGCGTCATGCCGTTGGTAAACATGGGCGTGGAGGCGCCCAACTCCGGCGGCTGATCATAAGCGTAGTTAGAATGGCATTTTAAACACACTTGGTATTCCCGGGTCACATACGTACTGTTCACGTCCGTTGGGGCATTGACCGGTGGATTGCCGCGCTTAACCGTGGTGTTATCGAACAGAGGCTCATCGTGGAAATTGTTATTTAGGTAAATCGGCTCCACGCCCCAGGTCCCGCGTAAAACCCCGGAAGCGATATTGCTGTGCGGCGCGTTGTGGTTGTGGGTGCCGGCGGCCATGTCATCTTCAGCACTGCCTAAAAACGGATCGGTATAGAAATAGCGGGTTTTGCTCACCCGGTGGGGATTGTGGCAATCGGTGCATTCGGCGTGACGGTTAGCCAGACTGCCGCCCGCCGACACTTTACCGAGGTTCGCCGGTGACTCCAGCAAGTCTTTGCCGGCCTGGGGCAGCGGGCTGCTGCCGGCGTTGTGCAACTCATCGGGATAACTATTTTGTTCGTCGCTGGTTATGGGCATATGACGCGGCAAGGCGAAATCACTTTTGATGTCCGGCACCGGCGTGTTCATGCCCTGGGCCACCAAAGTATTGCCGTCGCTGGAATGGCAGGCATACCACGTCTCCTCCAGCGCCGGGTTGCCGCCTTGTTTGGGCGTATTGAAGTCATCGGTGCCTTCGCGCAGCAATCGCCGCGATCCCTGTACGGTGTGGGTGTCATGACA
>JAJDNG010000114.1 GCA_022340845.1 Gammaproteobacteria bacterium
ATTACAGCGACTCCAACGGGTTGGTTATGGAAAAGAAGCCGGTGGTTTGCGGTGCAATGTGGCTTGCTCATAAGCATAGGCAAATTTTAACAACATGGCCTCGGAAAACGGCCTGCCCAGAATCTGCAATCCTGTGGGTAATTGGTTGGAGGTAAATCCCATGGGCACGGTGATGGCGGGCTGATCGGCGTGCGGCGAGATAATGGGACTGTTGTTTCCGTGGGGGCTCTCCATATCTCCAATCGGCCTGGGTGGATTATTCCAGGTGGGATAAATCAGCGCATCCACCCGGTGTTTATCCATAGCGTCCACGACCGCGTCACGCAAAGCTTTGCGCCGCGGGTCCCCGTCGACATCCACGCAAGGAATCTCCTGTTGCTCCGGGGGCACCGAGACAGACATCGCCCACTTAAACGCGCCTTCACTGGATTGATGAAAAAGCCCATTATCGATCACTTCCTGGAGCTGTTTCACCGGCGCTTGCTCTCCCAGACTGGCAAAATAAAGATTAACGTCATGGCGAAACCGGCTGCAAAACCCCGTCGCCTGGGTCAATTCATCCAGATTCTCAATGTCAAAGGGATCCACCACCTCTGCCCCCAGCTTCTTAATATCGTTGATCGCTTGTGTAAATAAATCCGCAATTTCGAAATCAGTGGTTTGGGTATCGGACAACGCTCTTAACACCCCAATTCGCGCGCCTCGCAAACCATCGCGATCCAGATAATCCAAATAGTTACCCACAATATGGTCTTTTGCCCGTTCGCTTGCTTTATCCTTTGGGTCGGGTCCCGCGATAACGTTCAGCACACGCGCCGCGTCTTCCACCGTGCGAGTCATGGGGCCGGCCACATCGCGGTTGTACAGTAATGGAATAATGCCGTCGCGGCTTACCACTCCAATAGTGGAGCGTATGCCCACTAAGGCCAAATGCGCCGAAGGTCCGCGAATGGAATTGCCGGTATCGGTCCCCAGGCCCACCAGGCCAAAGTTGGCCGCGACCGCCGATGCCGTACCGCCACTGGAGCCGGCCGGCACCCTAGACAAATCATAGGCGTTGCGGGTTTCACCGTGGGTGGAACTGATGGTGGCATACGGACTGAATGCCCATTCCGCCATATTGGATTTCGCCAGGATAATGGCGCCGGCTTGACGTAACGCGGTGACCACATGGGCATCATCGGGAGGGATGCTGCCTTTTAAGGCGATAGATCCACCTTCTGTGGGCATATCCACGGTATCGAAGTTGTCTTTTAAAATGACAGGCACGCAATGCAATGGCCGCAGATGATGCGTTTGTTTAAACTCCGTGTCCAATGCTTGGGCCCTCGTCACCGCATTAGGATTCACCATAATAATGGCGTTAAGTCGGGTGGCTTGGTCAAAATGCCTAATGCGATCCAGGTATTTATCAACCAGTACTTCGCAGCTCAATTGATGATTGCGCATTGCCGTGTGAACCTTGGCTATAGTGGTTTCAACAACGGTGAATGGTTGTGTAGGCCGGGCCGCCGAATCGGAGGTAATTGCCGCATCTTGTGTGGCGCATGCCTGCACAATCAGCCAGACAACGGATAGAATTAACCAGGAACGTTTGGTCATGAATGCGGTCTTTTGTTTTATACTCATGTTTTATACGAACGGCAACGCGCGTTTTTCATTACAACCATGCAGATCATAGCCGCCAAACCTTTGAGATATTTACTGGTTCTCGCAGGACTGTTATGCATTGCGCTGGGCATAGTCGGCGTATTCTTACCGGTGCTGCCAACCACCCCTTTCATGTTGCTGGCCGCGGCCTGTTTCGCCCGGTCTTCACCGCGATTTCACAGCGCCTTGCTCAACAGCAAAATGTTCGGTCCAATCATACAACAATGGCAAGCGCAGCGAAGTATACCGAAAAAAGCCAAGCAACAAGCAATTTTTTTGATTGTGGTGGTGTTTACAATTTCCATCGTGTTCTTGATTCAGGACACCATCATCCGGACGTTGATGGCGGTTACGGCAGCGATATTAATCGGCTTTTTAGTACGTCTGCCAAGTGGCGAAGCCAGTACAGCAAAACCGCAATAAATGGCGAATACTCAACCCTTAATCAGCACATTTGACGCAATAAGGTGCCCCCGGATCGACGCGCAATCTCCCTAAACCGATAAATTCGCCGCATTTCAAGCAATAGCCGTATTCCTCATCCTCTATCCGTCGCAGTGCCGCTTGTATTTTCTGCAACTCAACTACCCGGCGACGCTGCGCTTCCTGTGACATGGCCTGACCTTGCAAGGCATCCATGCGCGATAAGCGCCCCACCTTGCTTTGATCCAGTTCCACCACTTCCGCGGCATCCTTGCCGGTCTGTTCCACTTGCTGCAATAGACTGCGCCGCTCCATCAACAGGGCTTTGAATTCCTGCACATCGAAATCGTTTTCCTCGCCCATTCAATTTCTTCCATTTAACGAATTAATATTTTGACCGCACTGTTGATTTTCTGCAGCCGTTCATTATCACCACCTCGATCCGGATGATGCTCCATGGCCAGGCGCCGATATTGTTGTTTTATGGTGCGATCGTCCACCGGATCCTGCAATCCCAACACCTGCAGCGCATCCAGTCTTTTATCCTTATTGTTGAGCTTTATATAAAAGCCTGCCAGCATTTCATCCACTTCCCTGGCGGAGGTGTTTTCC
The DNA here is from genome assembly GCA_022340845.1 of Gammaproteobacteria bacterium. Classification (GTDB taxonomy): domain Bacteria; phylum Pseudomonadota; class Gammaproteobacteria; order SZUA-152; family SZUA-152; genus JAJDNG01. Next base: position 2,686 of record JAJDNG010000114.1, read on the forward strand.
AGGTTGGCAAAATCCAGATAATACTCCATTACTGGGTCGAGCGCGTCCAATGCATCATCGCCTTCACGATACGGCAGTAGCCGGATCTTGACCGGATTGATTTCCAGCCGTCCCTGCTTGGTGCCCAATAACCGATGGCGTAACTGATATAAAATGTGAAACAGAAGAAAATGGGCTTTAAACAGCGTATGATTGTTGCGAAACGCATCTGCCCAAATGCCGGTGCTGTTTTCATCAATCAATTGTTTCAACAACTCATGCTCACTCATGCCCTCGCGGTTATTCTGCAAACACGTATACAACCAGTCATACAATTGTTCATCGATGGCAACTGACATGTTAATTAATAATGCAATTCTTAAATCGGTGGACTGAAAATTTTATATCGAATCAAGTGAGTAATTCCTTGAGCTCAGCCAATTCCTGTTCAAGCGCACTCACGCGCTGTTCTAACGTGTCGATTCGACTGATGTCTTCGGCGGTGCTGCTTGATTTTGCTTCGACCACTCTCGGTAGCGATGCGTATTGCGAAACGTCTACCTCACCGCTGAATAAGTGGGCATAACGGGATTCCCGCCTGCCAGGCTCACGGGGCAATTTGAGCACAAACGGCCCATCCTCCCGGGTACGCAAACGTTCCAATGTATCTTCCACTTGCTGAATATCGCTGAACTCACACAACCGGTTAGTGCGGCTGCGCAATTCCCCCGGTGTCTGCGGTCCCCGTAAAAACAATACACAAATAATGCCCATCTCCCGCTCATCAAATTTGAATTCGCT
>JAJDNG010000118.1 GCA_022340845.1 Gammaproteobacteria bacterium
AGAACAAGTAGAGATAGTATGTATTATTGCTTTTAGACAAACAATAGCAAGTATAGTTTGCGTGAAATGTTCCGCAATAAATAAAACCCTTAAGTACCCACAGGGATAAATGCCAATGTATCAAGAAATTCCTTAACGAGAATCCGGCCTCTTGCATCGCAGGATTTGTAAGAAACTGAGACCATCCACTGTCGGTAACCTTCTATATAGTTTCGTACTTCATAGTGAATTTCCTTGGCAAACGGCTGAAAAAGAAATCTGGCGGAATGGGCAATACTCGTTAAATTGTTTGTTTCGCTGGCCGGCTGGTTTGCTGGATTCAGGTGTATTGCACGCTGTTGCGTCAAATCGATTAGCTCCAGACCAGGGATGTGTGACAGCTGCTTGGATACCCGGTCGGCGATTTGGTCGATAGAGGGTACGTTTCCTTGCTCGTAAATCCGGTAGGTTACCTTGATGGAAACCCCGTTTTTATCATAATGATATTGCTGGGTGTTGAATTTATCGTTTGGCCACGTTGAACGGTCACGCGGTTGCATTGCATAGACTGGCTCAAATGGCAGCGACAACGCTGATTTCAAACCGATGTGTAATAATCGGTCTTCTGAACTGGCCATTTTCGGCGCAGGGTACGGATGCACATTCGAGGTAACGCCGAGCGTTCTAACATGGGGTGGGTGGGTTTTGGTAGAAGCGGCGAGTGCAAACACATCTAAAACCAACACAGCCGCCATCAAAATGGGGAACCAAACAAAAATAATCCCAGGGATTGACCTTATATTCTGTATGCGGCATGACATTCAGTGGTTCTCCTCAGTTCACCTCCTCGCTTTTATCCACGGGATTCGAGTCAGGTGATTGAAGCAGTATAACACTTCCGTTCCAGTTTTCTGCGGAGGCCGGCCTTGAAACTTGTTTGAATTTGATTTCAGGTGGCAATTCCGCAAGCAGCTGTGCGTGAACAACACCAGTCTCGCCATGAATGCTTGGATAGAAAATCTCCGGGTAAGGCTGTTTTAATTCCAGCATAGATACTGTAGCCACCCATATAACCGGTTGCAGCTTGGTATGAGGTTGCGCCATGTTTTGCGTTTTGTTTCGCGTTACGGGACGATACGCCGGCCACAACCGTAAAATGAGTTCGTTATATTGATCCAGCTTCTTAACCAGCAATAAAGCCTCTTTTTTACCGTGAAATCGTTTTGACAAAATCGGCATGGACTCGATTTGTGGCGAAGGAGTTAGCCACATTATGATATTTTGCAGCGATAACCGGTTTGCAGGTTGCCAGCGATGTTGTAGCAACCGGCTTTTAATCGATTCAACATCACCCCACCATTGCACCGTAAGCGGATCAGATTGATCACTTTTGTCCCGGTACACCGGCAGAGTTTGCCAGGCACTTTGCCACCACAATGCTTTTTCGTCAATCGGTTTTACGGGATGGTGAGACTGCTGAACACTCACGTAGGTGTAATATCCGCCGCCAGCCATCAGCAATGCCAATAACACTACGGACGAGTTAAATGCATTTCTAACGACGAAATCCCAATGCGATTCCCAACGACCAAACAGTTTAAACAAAAGCGGATTGACAACAGTGCGTAACCCCACCACCAGCAACCAGGCAATGGCTACTAAAAGCAATATCACCATAACTAAGCGGCCGGCCACTGCGGTGGCCAAATTCAACGACGAACCGAACACCACGCCGGGCAATAGCACCACTGGTGCCCACGCCACGGCAGACAGTAAATTCACAAAATAAAAGTGATAGGGATTCATGTGCATAATGCCGGCGATGGCGGGAATGATTGGCCGTATTGGACCGATAAAACGGCCAAACAATATACTTTTACCGCCATGCTTGTGGAAAAAACGCTCGCCGCGGGGAATCAAATCCGGATGTTTGGTGAATGGCCAAATAGACCGTAATTGTTTATCAAAATGCCTTCCCAACCAATAACTCACCCCATCGCCGGTGACCGCCCCGCCGACCGCCCATAACACGGTAGTCCAGAGATCCAGTACACCTAACCCAACCAGCGCACCGACTCCCAGCATAATCATGATTCCCGGCACCAGTATACCCACAACGGCTAACGACTCTACTGCGGCAACCGTGAACACCACAAGCCCGGCCAACCCGGGGTGTTGTTGTATCCAATCCAAAATTGGTTGCAGCGTTGTAAGAGACATACGAGTGGAGCTACCGTTTTATGAGGGATATTCGAATTTAAGCCGTTTCGAACGGCCCATAAAAAAGCGGTATAGCAGCGGAATCACAAACAGTGTTAATACCGTGGAAAACGCCAACCCCCAGACAATAGCCGAGGCCACCGGTCCCCACAGCAGTGATTTGCCCCCCAAGCCGATGGCCAGGGAAAACAAACCGGCGACCGTTGTCAATGATGTAATAATAATGGGTACTACGCGCCGTCGCGCCGCGTAGACTGTGGCGTGCAACACACTCATACCTTGATCCAGGCGGCCGTTGGCGGCGTGAATCATCACAATGGCTGAATTGACCACGATGCCAATCAAAGCGACAACGCCATACATGGTAAACAAACTAAACGGGTTGCGGCTGACTACCAGGCCTAAGGTCACTCCAGTGAATGCCAGCGGCACCGTAATCAATATCATAAAAGGCTGCCAGTAACTTTTAAACTGTGTTCCCAGAATCAAATAAATCAATCCAATGCCAAATAAAGCCAATACCAACATGGCGTCCAGACTTTCCTGAATATCGTCCAGTTCGCCCGAAAAATCTAAATTAATTCGGGGATAGTTGAGCCGTACCGTATCCCATTGCTGTAGAATCTGTTCGTTGGCCGTCGCTGTATCGATGATCTCTTTATCCAAGTCGGCTTCCAGGGTGATGGCGCGGCGGAAGTTGTAATGACGGATATTGTCTTTACCCAGCGCCGTATCGACCAACACCAGTTGCCCCAGCGCTATCTGTCCGCCGCCTGGCAATGTAATGACCTGATCGAGCACGCTGTCGATGTTTTGCAGGTTTTCTCCCACCGCCCGTACCCGGACTTCGAGCTTCTGCCCCTCATGTTGCATGCTAGATACTACTTCACCATCGAACATAAGACGGATGGTGCGGGCGATGTCCGTCGGGTTCAAACCGGCCACGCGCATGGCTTCGGTATTAAACCGCATTTTGAGTTCCAATTTACCGGCACTGGAATCGTCGGTAATATCGGTGACACCCGCCATGGATCGCAGGATATCTTTTAACGCTGAGACGGCCGATTCTATTTCCTCAAAATCATCGCCCCTGACTTTAATGCTTATGGGCTTGCCTTTGGGCGGCCCCGCTTGCACGACGAAAAAGTAGGTATTTTTTGGCCCGACGGTGGATAAGATATCGTCGCGCATATCCTCCACGGTTTGCTCTATGCTGCGCATGTCCACCTTCTGGGGATTCAGACTCACGGCCAACTGGCCGTAGTGATCGCCAAAATACGGTCCCATTTCGGTAAACATCTGACCGGCCGTCGAGCTTATACCGCGGGCCTCGCCGGGTTGCAAATGGCGGCGAACTTTTTCTTCTATGACTTCCACTTGACGCAGGGTTTGCTCCAACGGGGTACCCGGCGGCATTTCCACATTGACATAAAACAAACGGGTAGGATCAAATGCAAAAAATTGAATGCGCACTAAACCGCCGGCAAATGCTCCAACGGCAACGGCAACCATCACAATGACGACCGTTAATGATATAAATGGCCTGCGTAACACCTTGATCAGTAGCTGACTGTATTTCACCCGTATCCAATGGGTAAAACGAATACGCAACTGCTGCGATCGGGAGGGTTTGTGCAAATTGAGATTAACCATGGACACATGCACCGGTAGAATCCAGTAAGCTTCCAATAAACTGACCGCCAACGCCATGGTCACCACGAACGGGATAACAAACATAAAGTCGCCGAGAATCCCAGGCAGCAGCATTAACGGTAAAAACGCCGCCATAGTGGTCATTACCGAGGAAGTCACGGGGCTG
>JAJDNG010000120.1 GCA_022340845.1 Gammaproteobacteria bacterium
TGGCGTTCTGAATGGCGTAGTTCAAACCCCAGATCCAGTTGTGCCCGCCAGCCACTGTGTTCGGGCACGGAGTTCACGCTTGGCTTCCCATCAGTAAATAAAATCCAAACGCCACGGAGCCGCTTGCCATCATGGCGCGAAACAGGGTAATGATTTTGTCGCCGAACCGTTGCAACCATTGTAATGATTGGCTTAACACGCCGCCGAACAGCACCATGGAAAGCAGTACGCCAACGGCGAACACGGCCAAATAGCCAATTCCCAGCCAGGGCGAGCCGATTTGTGTTAAGGGTATGAGCACCAGCAGTGGGGCGGAGCCCGCCATACCGTGTAATACACCGATCATGACCGCGCTATGCTGATGTTTGTGTGTGTAGGTGTGGTGCGATGGTTCGCTATTGTGATGACCAACCTTATGATGTTGGTGCCAGTGTGCGTGCTGCGGCATGCCATCGTGTTGATGGAAATGCCAGTGTGCGTTCTTGCGGCGTAAGTCCCAAAACACCCAAGCACCGAGCAAAATCAGCACTGCGCCAACCGCGTGTTCCGCGTAGGCGCTGAGTGCCACCGGTATGGCCCGGCCAAATATAAACACAAGAAAACCAACTATTAATAAGGCCGCACCGTGACCCAATGCCCAGCGAGCGCAGTATTGCACACTTTGCTGTAAACTGTGGCGCCGGCCGATGAAATTGGATATCACCATGATATGATCGGCATCCAGCGCATGCAGGATCCCCAGGCCGAACGCTAAGCTTAACAAGGCGATGATGGAATGGCTGTCCATTACATACAGTTTAAGCAACTTAAGTGGATGTAGAGTGGTTTTATTGTAGTTTAAGTGTTTCGTGTCTATTAATTGGTTGTAAGCGCATAAGGTAAGCAATGCCATTCTATAATGCAAATCAAATTTAATACTCGCACAAAAGTGCAGACAAGCAGGTTGTTGTGAATCAAGAGAGTACTGATCAGAACTTAATACGTGAGCTGAATAACCGGTTCGGTTATTCATGGCAAGAGATACAACAAGGCATTGCGGCTCGTGTTGAAGGTGTCGATGCTGAAGGTTTGGATATTAAGAAATGGATGGACAATGTGAACACAATTCCCAAATGGGCCAATCGCGGCGCAGCCCGCTGGATTATTGAATTGTGGATGGTAGAACGCGACACCTGCGAGCCTGCTGAGTTGCTGACGGTCGACAAGAAATACACCGGCTTGCTGAAACACTTCAAAATGGCGGATATCATTGCCATGCGCAATGAAATCATACTGCAGAAATCCGGCTAGCGTTCCTACAGCTGTTGGTTAAAAAACAACCAACATGAGATCAACACCGGATTGACCCACTTTATATTTCTGTTTCATCGTGCAGCTGTAGTAGGATTGAGCCTCACTAGTAGCCGTCTTTTCTTAATCACAGGTCGAAGTAGAGTATGAAATTCAGTCGTCGTAAATTAATTCCCCACTTTGTGGATTATCGCCTTTTTGTCTCTCAGGTGATTGTCATGCTGTTGTTGTTGATCGCTACCGGCTGTACCCAATACGCCAACGTGAGTGCGGTGGACCCGCTTGCCAAAGAATATTTCGAAGCACTAAAAAGCGGCGATCTCGACAAAGCCATGGATATGTATTCGGAGGATTTTTTTCAGCAGTTCCCGCGAGAGGTCTGGCGGGAAAAATTACAACGCCTGACAACGGAACTGGGTCCTATCAAGGCATACAGTTTTCGGAATAAGCAAGCGGATTCCCGTTTTAGCGGCAAATTCTATATATACCAGTACGACACGATTCATGTAGCTACACACAAAAGTACGCATGCAAGTACTGGTGAAGGGTCTGGTGGCGGGTCTGGTGAAGGTACAGAGAAAAACACCGATGACACCGGTGGCAAAGAAATACGTGCGAAACATACCATAACGTTTATCCAATCGGTGAACAGTCCGGAGGTTAAACTGGTGGGACACAGAATAGTGGCGCCTGGATTTAATTGATTGTCTGGGGGCGCTTTGACATCACTATCAACAGCCTAAACGAATAATGAACGTATTGTTTATCTGGGTTAGCGGCCAACTGCAATACGTTTTACCAATGATCGGGGGAGAGTGGCTTTGTTACGGTTTTTGACTAACAACACCCAATGGGGTGGATTTGCATTGGCTTTTGCGATGCTGCTTGGCCTATGTGCCAACCTGTACGCGGCGGATGAAAATGAAAAGAAAAAAGCGCCGCCGGGCCGATCGTCGCCGGTAGTAGTGGCTGATGCCAGGTTGCAATTGCTGGCGCCCGTGACCTGGGTTTCCGCCACGGTGATCAGTCTCAATGACGCCCGCCTGGCTACCGAAGTAGAAGGGCCGTTACGACAGGTTGCCAAAGTCGGCGCAGTGGTCGCTGAAGGGGATGCCGTGGCCCGAATCGACAATACATTCATCAAAATTCGCATCGATGAATTACAGGCCGCGGTGGAACGGGAGCGAGCCCGTCTGCAATTTTTGTTTCAGGAAGTGGTGAGGCTGGAAAAACTGGCCAGACAAAACGCCGCAGCGCAAACCCGCCTGGAGCAGACCCAGTCGGAACGGGAGGTGGCGAAAAACGAACTGGAAATAGCCAATACGCGCTTGCGGCAGGCCAGGGAGGAATTGGCCAGACACGTGGTGAGGGCGCCATTTCCCGGGCTGATCGCCGAGCGTTTTATGCGCCCGGGCGAGCGGGCGGATGTGGGCGATGAAGTCGTGCGGTTAATCGATGCCAATGACCTGGAGATCCAGGCGCGAGCGCCACTGGCCTCCATCAACTATATAAACGAAGGCATGCAGCTGGCTGTCAAAACCGATTTAGGCGATCACGCCCAAGCCGCCCTGCGCACGATTGTGCCCATCGGTGATGCCCGTTCCCGATTACTGGATTTGCGCTTGGATTTTAAAGGGAAGGACTGGCGTGTGGGCCAGCCGGTCAGAGTGGCGTTGCCCACGGCGGTGGCTAAAGAAGTGCTGGCCGTGCCGCGCGATGCACTGGTGTTGCGCCGGGATGGGGCTTCCATTTTTAAAATCAAGCCGGATGATACCGCTGAAAAGGTATCAGTGGAGATTGGCATCGCGGCCGGGGAATACGTGGAAGTCAAAGGCAACCTCAACGACGGCGACCGGGTGATCATACGTGGCGGGGAGCGGTTACGGCCCGGACAGAAAGTGCAAATTATTAACGAAGGTAAACCATCGTGAATCTTACCCGCCTGTCACTGAGCAATCCGGTTGCGGTCATCGTTGCGGTGTTGCTGGCGGTGCTGTTTGGGGCTATCAGTCTGTCGCGGCTCCCTGTGCAGCTGACTCCGGACGTAGATGAGCCGGAAATCACTTTAACCACCAATTGGCGGGCTGCCGCGCCGGAAGAAGTGGAATCCGAAATCGTGGAACCGCAGGAAGACGCGCTGCGTGGATTGCCGGGAATGACCGAATTGAAATCGGAAGCCCGCCGCGGCAGCGGCAAAATCACCATTACTTTTCAGGTGGGCACGGATCTACGTCGAGCGCTGATTGAAGTAATGAATCGTTTGAACCGGGTGCCCCGTTATCCGGAAGACGCCGACGAGCCGGTGATCAATTCCATTGGCGGGCGCAGCCGAGCCATCGCCTGGTTTATTTTAAAGACCTTGCCTGGTAACGACCGCGAGATCGCCAGTTATCAGGACTTTATTGAAGAAGTGGTGCAAACCCGCTTTGAGCGTGTTCCCGGGGTGGCTTTATCGGAAGTGCGGGGCGGACGCACGCGGCAAGTACACGTGACGTTCGATCCTTATAAGGCGGCTAGCTTGGGTATTGAGTTGCCGCAAGTGGCTGCGGTGACCGGTAGTGCCAAGGATATTTCCGGTGGCTTTGCCGAGGTGGGCAAACGCCGCTACACAGTGCGCTTTACCGGGGCGTATCAAGTGGAGGAACTGGAGAACATGGTGCTGGACTGGCGCCAGGGCCAGCCGGTATTGCTGCGCGATGTGGCCACCGTCAGCGTGCAAATGCAAGACCGTAACAGCTTTGTGATACAAAACGGCACCCACGCCATGGCGGTGAACGCTCATCGTGAGTTGGGTGTCAACGTTATTAAAGTCATGGATGAACTAAAAGCGGCTGCTGCGGAGTTAAGTGCGGGGCCGTTGCAGCGGGCCGGGTTGTCCATTGAACAGGTGTACGACGAGACTCTGTATATCAAGCGGTCCATGAATATGGTGGAAGGTAATCTGGCCATAGGCATGTTGCTTGCGGTGGGAATCTTATGGTGGTTTTTGCGGAAATTCCGCGCCACATTGATGGTGGCGCTGGCCATCCCCTCGTGCATCGTCACCGCGTTTATTTTGCTCGATTTTACCGACCGTACCATCAATGTGATTTCCCTGGCAGGGCTGGCGTTTGCCGTGGGCATGGTGTTGGACGCTGCCATTGTGGTATTGGAGAGTATTGTGCGCTTGCGCGAGCATGGCGAGCCCAGTGAAACCGCCGCGCAGAAAGGCACTGCCAGGGTGTGGGGCGCCTTGTTGGCCTCTACTGCCACGACCGTGGCGATATTTTTACCGGTGGTATTTTTGGACGACGAGTCGGGACAGCTGTTTGCCGATTTGGCGCTGACCATTGCTGTCGCCGTGAGTTTATCATTGCTGGTTGCGGTTACCGTGTTACCCACCGCGGCACAGCAATGGTTGAAGGACGCCAAATTAAAAGACCCCCATGCGCATTGGTGGGTGACGACGCGCGAGTTTATTATGCGTATGACGGATACGCCGACCCGGCGTATCAGCTGGATTGTCGGCTTGATCGGGGTATCGATTGCGCTGGTGCTGGTGTTCAAGCCCGAGGCCGACTATTTGCCGCAAGGCAACCGCAACTTAGTGTTTGCGTTTATTATCCCGCCGCCGGGTTCGAATATCGACACTCTGGAAACAGAATTGGGCAAAGTGGTGGCCGAGCGCATGCAGCCGTATGTCGATGGGGAAAAAACTCCCAAAATTTCCAATTACTTTTTTGTTGCCTTCGAAACCGGCGTGTTTATGGGCGCCCGCACTGAGGATCCCAGAGAAACCGACAAACTGGTGCCGTTGATTAACCAAATGGTGAGCGGTTTTCCCGATACCATAGCATTTGCCAAACGCACTTCGTTGTTTGGCGGCTTTGGCTCCGGCCGTTCCATCAACGTCGACCTTCAAGGGGCGCAAATCAGTTCTTTGCTGGATGCCGCCCAGGCGGGGTTTTTTTCCATTATGCAGGAATTACCCGGTCGGCCGCCGCGGCCTCATCCCGGCCTGGATTTATCCGAGCCGGAATTGCGTTTGATCCCGGATGAGCGGCGTATCGCCGAGGCGGGCTGGACCCGTGCCACTATGTCCAATATCGTGCGCTCGTTGGGTGATGGATTGTATGTGGGCGATTATTTTGATGGCGAACAACGGCTGGACATCTTGTTGCGTAGCCAGGATTGGAATACCCCTGAAGAGCTGGCTGCGGTGCCGCTGGCTACACCCAATAGTGATATTCTGCCACTGGGCGAACTTGTTAATATCGTGCGCACCGCCGGTCCCGATCAAATACGCCGCATCAACCGCCGCCGCACCATTACCCTGGAAGTCACCCCGCCCGACGATATGCCGTTGGAAAAAGCGTTGTTCATTATTCGCGACAAAATCCAACCGCAAATCGAACCCTTGCTGCCAACGGATGGGGAAGTCAATTACACCGGTTCGGCGGACAAGCTGGAGACGGCTTTGGGCAATATGCTGGGTTCGTTTATCCTGGCTATTGTTATCTTGTATCTATTAATGAGCGCTTTATTTCGTTCGTTTGTGGACAGTTGGCTGGTGATTTTGGCCATTCCGCTTGCTACCGTCGGCGGGGTGGTGGCGCTGCGACTGACGGATTGGTGGTCGCGCACGGTAAACCCGATTTTCGGTGTTCAGCCCTCCATTCAGCCCATGGATTTATTGACCATGATAGGTTTTATCATTCTGCTGGGCCTGGTGGTGAACAACGCCATTTTACTGGTGCATCAAACCCGGCAAGCCGAGCGAGACGGATTATCGCGTCGCGATGCCGTCGCGCAAGCCGTGGAAATGCGTTTGCGGCCCATTTTGATGAGTACCTTGACCAGTTTGTTTGGCATGCTGCCGTTGTATTTGTCCGGCGTGGAGCCGTTTGCTTCCTTTATCAACTGGGTGGGATCGGAAACGGGGTGGTCGTTTTTTGATGTGGCCGGTACCGAACTGTACCGGGGATTGGCGGCGGTCATCGTGGGTGGCATGGCGGTGAGCACGGTGTTTACCCTGCTACTGTTGCCCAGCTTATTGCGAATTGGTGAATCTAAGCATCTCGGTCGAACTGTAACAGTCTAAAAAGCTTTAAGGTTCTTCCAGAACGATCTTTTCATATCCCATATCTTCATAATTGGCGATTTCCGTGGGTCCGGCGGGGGAGACGGCGATATAATCCGGGAAATCTTCGGCGCTTTTGCCGTACCAGGAGGCGTGAGTCCCGCAGACATGTACCGGGATGGAATCGTCTTGTACTAAAGACTTCACGGTGGCATGGACTTCTTTCAAGTCCTCTGCTTCCGATTTCATCAAACCGAATTGCTCCGAGCCGTGGGATACCACGGCAATGCCGATGTCCGGAAAGCGTTTACGCAATTGGTCCGAATATTTTTTCACCTCGGCGATGGCCCATTGCAAATCACTTTCGCTGCCTTCGACGATCTCAAAAACCACGCCGAAAGGCGGATTTTTATCTTTGAGGATTCCGTCGATTTTTTCCTGGTTGGAAGCAACTGCTTGTGAAATAAGAAAAATATTAAGCAGAAATATCGCCAAATAACGCGTCATACAAAACTCCTGATACAGGGAAACCGTTAAAAAGTCTTGTGAAGTTGATTCTATTGACAATTTAATATAGCTTCGGTTTCTAAAATCGCTGTTTCGTTTTAGGTATTCAATAGTGTCATCACCGCTGGAAATGTTACTCCTATGTTGAAAGCCATCAAACAATTTTTTGAAGATCATATCGGCCAAATAGAAGAACAAACTGAGGATTACGAACACCGGCTGCAAGTGGCCACTGCAGCGTTGCTCGTCGAAATTGCCCGGGCCGATTTTCACATCGAAGATCAGGAATTGGAGAAAATCGCCGCCGCCTTGCAAGAGAAGTTCGATTTATCCACCCAAGAGGTTTCCGAGCTGATGCAGCTTGCGACCCGTGAAGCCAAGCAGGCGATCAGTTATTACGACTTTACCTCGCTGATCAACAAAGGGTTTAGCTTCGAGCAAAAAGTAAAAGTTATCGAACTCATGTGGCAGGTGGCCTACGCGGATGATCATTTGCAGAAATACGAAGAAGCAATGATTCGTAAAATTTCGGACTTGTTGTACGTCCCGCACAGCGATTTTATTGCCGCCAAGCACAAGGTCAAGCCGCACTAAGCGAATTTTGATTGCTCTATATAACAGTTCATCACGATGCCACCAATCGCACAAAGACAATAAAAAACAGTTACTCGTGGTGAATAATTTCGTGGTGCATAATACAGTTTAAATATAAATTCGAGGGGGAAGTATGAGGTATCAGCTAACGGCTGTATTCCTGTGCCTGACATTAGCCTTTTTGTTGTTATCTTGCGCCGATGAATATATATCGGGGACTCACAGTGCCAACTATGTTGTGGAAGGCGGTGGTACCGGCAACGGGAAAAAGTGGGTGGACAACCGGTATTTCGCCACTCAAGTCAAAACAGAAAAGCTTGAGGAGGACGGTGTTCATGACCCTGCTAATGATGCCATCAAAGCATTGCAAGAACCCAGCGAGGCCATGAGCGCGTTTCCCCTGGACCGCCGTGGCGGCGTCGACTGGGTGAAGGCGATCAATCTCGGTATCATCAATCCCCGTGCGGATCTCAAAGGCGAACAAGAGATGATGGTCATGGACATGGATATTATGTTCAAGGACACCGGTAACATGCCCTGGGTGCGTTTTCCCCATAAAGCGCACACTCAATGGCTGGCATGCGAGAATTGTCATCCGGCTATTTTTCTACCGCAAAAAGGCGCCAGCAATCCGTCCATGGACGGCATCCTCGCCGGTGAATACTGCGGCCGGTGCCACGACAAAGTGGCGTTTGCATTATGGATCTGCGAGCGCTGCCACAGCGTACCGCATGAAAATTCACCCCCCAAGTGGTGGGATTAACCGAAGCGCAAGGTGATTCGTTTCGCAAAGCCGATAACTCTAGCGGATGGATCGGTAGCCGCCTAGCGCAAATCCTGGGAACGATCGACATAAACCTGATATTTTTTCAATATGGTCTCGTGCCGGTGGCGGGCTTTGTTAATGTCAAGGGTGATTAAATTGCCGAAGTCGGTGATGATGTTTAAATAAGGTCCATCGACGGATTCAATCAACTTGATCAAGTGTGCCATGTTCTTCACGGTTGTGCCGTTGATGGAATTGACCACGCTGTGCTCCATGCTTTTATAGCCTTGATTGATGGCATCGGGTAAGACCCGGCTCAGCACAACAACCTGGTCGCGATCGGACTTGATGCGATCCGGTATGAGTTTGCGATAGCCTTGCATGGTGTATTCGGGAATGTAAGACAGCATGAAATATTGGGCATTGTGATGCGCTGTAAGATATCCGTTAGACAATGGCTGAAACACCATCCCGGCGAATACGAAATAAGTCGGATCGATGTCGTATTCTTTTTGGTTCATTCTTTTTTTGCGTGGTGTCAGCGGGACTTTTTGCGTAAAAGTTTTGCCATCCCTGAATAGTTTAAGTTGCAACGAACTGCCTACTTGTTTCAAGTATTCAAGATGAGTTGATTCCACCCGCAGTCCCGATTCCAAAGTCACCTTTCCGTCGCGGCCAATGTCGTATTGGTCAATTTTCAAAATCACATCACCGGGGTTGATCATTTCCGCCAAATGACTTTGTTCATCGACACCGGTCACCAATAATCCGCCGCTGTTCTTAGGCAGATTGAGCGACTGACGCAAGGCCTTGTTTTCAAGCAATTGTACATAGATATCCAACTCCGGAAATCCATCGAACTGTCCGTCTTTCACATCGTCCAGAAAGTGATTAATGACCGGCGCTGGCACGATGTAACCGATATTCTCGGCTTGTTCCAATGCTTGCATGGCGATGCCGACAATTTTACCGTTGGATATCACCGGGCCGCCACTGTTACCGGGATTGATGGCCGCATCCACTTGGGCCAGTAAATAACGGTCGGAGGAGTGCACGTAATAATCCACTTCAATGCGCGACACAATGCCTTCGGTGATGGAGATGGTTTCTCCACCGGTGGGAAAACCGTATACCGCTACTCGCGATTGCAGTTCCGGCAAACCGTCAATTTCCAGGGCGACGGCGTCTTTAAAAAATGATTCGTCATCAATGGTTAGAATGGCCAGGTCACAACTGTGGCAGACAAACTCCACATCCGCGGTGTACGTGTTGCCGTAACCTTCACGCTGTACTTCCACCAGGGTTTGGTCGGCGACGACGTGGGCGTTGGTGAGAATGCGCTGTTGGCCGATAATCACCCCGGAACCGGTTACTGAATTAATGCCTTTGCGTTGCCAGGGGGACTGATAATCGGGATGATTGTGGGTTGCCATGACCTTGACGATACTGCTTTGGATGGATTGTTTGGATGGATTTGCTGCGGCAGGGTTGGCAAGTAATACAACAATGCCTACCAAAATGCCCAGCAAAATTACCTTAAAACGGTTTGTCATATAGTATCCTGTTATCCGGCGCTCTTTCTCAAGGCGCCACTTATCGTATTGTTTTAGAGGTGTTTAACCTTAAAAGTTATCGGTCATTAATGGAGTTTTTTTCATTTTATGTCGATTTGCGCTTGACCGATATTGAGAATTGCTGCAAATAAGATACCCTATTTGTCTCCTGATATACAGACAGAAGGATTAACAGAAGGTAAAAATGTCTCAGAAAAAATTACTGGCTTCATTGAAATCCATTTTGCCGTCACATTGCGTTTTAAGCACGGAAGAGGAATTGCGACCGTACGAATGTGATGGTTTGTCGGCTTATCGGCAAATTCCCAAACTCGTGCTATTGCCTGAAACCGTCGATCAAGTGCAACAGGTGATGCGCTTGTGCTACGCGGAAAAACTGCCGGTGGTGGCTCGGGGGGCGGGAACCGGATTGTCCGGCGGTGCGCTGCCGTTGGCGGACGGAGTCATATTGAGTTTGGCCAAGTTCAACCAAATTCTGGATGTGGACTACGCCAACCGTATCGCCCGCGTGGAACCGGGCGTACGTAACCTGGCGATTTCCGAAGCGGTCGGGCGGTTAGGGCTGTATTATGCGCCGGACCCTTCCTCGCAGATCGCTTGTACCATCGGCGGTAACGTCGCCGAGAATTCCGGTGGTGTGCATTGTTTGAAATACGGTCTGACCGTCCACAATATTGCGCAGATTAAAGTGGTAACCGCCGAAGGCGAACTCATCACCATTGGCGGCAGCGGTCTGGACGCGCCGGGCTATGATTTGCTGGCCTTGCTGACCGGCTCGGAAGGCATGTTAGGGATTATTGTGGAAGTGACGGTAAAACTCATTCCCAAACCGGATTTCGTGCAAGTATTGCTGGCGGCGTTTGATGATATCGAAAAAGCCGCCACCGCAGTGGGTGATATTATCGCTCAGGGCGTGATTCCCGCTGGCCTGGAAATGATGGACAATCCTGCCATACGCGCCGCCGAAGCCTTTGTGCACGCAGGCTATCCCGTGGACGCCGCGGCGATTTTATTGTGCGAACTGGATGGTGGCTCCGAAGAGGAATTGTCAGAGCAAGTGGATACAGTCAGCAACATTTTGTATCAGGCGCAAGCCAGCCAGGTGCGGGTAGCAGAGGATGCGCAACAACGGGCGACGTTCTGGCAAGGCCGCAAAGCCGCTTTTCCCGCCGTGGGGCGTATCTCGCCGGACTACTATTGCATGGACGGCACGATTCCCCGCAAGCAATTGCCCGCAGTATTAAAACGCATCAGCGAATTATCCAAAGAGTATGGATTGGCGGTGGCCAACGTGTTTCATGCCGGCGATGGCAATTTGCATCCCTTGATTCTGTATGATGCCAACATACCCGGCGAGTTGGAACGCACCGAGCAATTCGGTGGCCAAATTCTGGAGGCTTGCGTGGGAGCGGGGGGCTCCATCACCGGCGAACATGGTGTGGGCGTGGAAAAAATCGACCAAATGTGCGTACAGTTTCAGCCTTTGGAATTGGAATACTTCCATGCCATTAAAGACGCTTTTGATGAACACGGGCTGTTGAATCCGGGTAAGGCGGTGCCGACACTACACCGCTGCGCCGAACTGGGAGCCATGCATGTGCATAAAGGGCAGTTGCCGTTTCCTGAGTTGGAACGTTTTTAAACATTTGAAAACCACGAAGGCACGAAGGACACGAAGAGTGCTTCATTAAAAAGTTATTGATGGTTTTCCTTCGTGTCCTTCGTGCCTTCGTGGTAAATATTTTTTTAATTTACGCAGGTGATAATGGAAAAAGATTTAAGTTTGGAATTACAAGCGCAAGTAACTGCCGCGTCTGAACAAGATACGCCGCTGCGCATTATTGGCGGTGACAGTAAAGCGTTTTATGGCGGTGAGTTAATTGGCGAGGCATTGTCTGTGGCGGGGCATCGCGGCATTGTCAGTTACGAGCCCAGCGAGTTGGTCGTGACTGTACGATCTGGCACGCCGCTTAAGGATTTGGAACGCGTGCTGGCCGCACAGGGACAAATGCTGCCGTTTGAACCACCGCACTACGGTGATGGCGCTACCATTGGCGGCACGATTGCCTGCGGATTTTCAGGGCCTCGTCGACCCTTTGCCGGTGCTGCGAGGGACTTTGTGTTAGGTTGCAAAGTTCTGACCGGTAAAGGCGACATTGTTAGCTTCGGAGGTCAAGTCATGAAGAATGTCGCCGGTTACGATGTAGCGCGTTTAATGACCGGCGCACTGGGCACTTTAGGGGTGTTATTGGAAATATCCTTGAAAGTGCTGCCTATGCCCGAACAAGAAGTGACATTAAGCATGCCGTTGAGCACCACAGAAGCTTTGGATGTGATGTGTGCCCGTGCCGTTAAGCCACTGCCGTTGACAGCGGCCAGTTACGACGGAGAAGTGGTTTGTTTGCGCTTATCGGGTGCTCCCAGCGCCTTGAAAGCGGCGCAAAAAAAAATCGCCGGTGAGGTACTGGACTATGGCGAGCAATACTGGCGGGAAGTGCGCGAGCAGGAATATTATTTTTTTCAGTCAACATTACCCTTGTGGCGTTTGTCGCTGGCACCTGCGACCTTGCCGCTGCCGTTACAAGGCCAATGGTTTTTTGACTGGGGCGGAGCGCAACGTTGGCTGGCCAGTGACATGATGCCTGCGGACATCCGTGACGCTGTGGCTGCCGAAGGCGGTCATGCGACTTTGTTCAGGAATAAACACTATTACGAAGGCATTGCCTACGCCGATGTGTTTCATCCACTATCGAAGCCCGTTAACAAAATTCACCAGAAATTAAAAACGGTGTTTGATCCCAAGAATATATTGAACCGGGACCGGTTTGTTATTTTCTAAATTCAATTATTGTCCAGGAAGGGTAAGAAGGGTACGAAGAAAAACCGGTTGTGGTGAAATAAAACTTGGTGTTCTTGGTGCCTACGTGGTTGATTAAACAGCCGGGCCATACAAAGCGCATCCGTCGGCACAATCGTGCTATTATGTGCGCCTATTTTCCCGGCAATTTGTCAGAAAAAGAGAGAATATATCAATGCAAAGTAAATCCTTCATTCCTCCCGTACGCACTCTCATGGGACCAGGTCCCTCCGATGTTCATCCGCGGATTTTAGGCGCCATGGCCAGGCCCACCATAGGTCATCTGGACCCGCAATTTGTGGCCATGATGGATGATATGAAACACTTGCTGCAATACGCGTTTCAAACCTCCAACCAGTTGACCATACCGGTTTCGGCACCGGGCTCGGCCGGCATGGAAACCTGCTTCGTGAATCTGGTGGAACGGGGCGAGAAAGTCGTGGTGTGTCAAAACGGCGTGTTTGGCGCTCGCATGAAAGAAAATGTGGAAAGAATTGGCGCCGAAGCGGTTATGGTGGAAGACGCATGGGGGGCACCGGTGGATCCTGACAAACTGGAAACCGCGCTGAAAAATCATCCGGACGCTAAAGTCGTGGCCTTTGTGCACGCGGAAACCTCCACCGGTGTGCAGTCCGATGCGGCAACGTTGTGTAAGATTGCCCGGGCTCACGATTGTCTTAGCATCGTCGATACAGTGACTTCGCTGGGAGGCACCCCGGTTCAAGTGGATGAGTGGGGTATCGACGCGGTGTATTCCGGTACGCAGAAATGTTTGTCCTGCACGCCAGGGCTGTCACCGGTGAGTTTCAGCGAGCGGGCAGTGGATAAAATCAAAAACCGTCAAAGTAAAGTGCAAAGCTGGTTTATGGATTTGAATCTGGTAATGGGGTATTGGGGGGAAGGCGCCAAACGGGCGTATCATCATACCGCGCCGATCAACGCTTTGTACGGCTTACATGAAGCGCTAGTTGTGCTGCAGGAAGAAGGATTGGAAAACGCCTGGGCACGACATCGCAGAAACCATAACGTTTTGCGCGCAGGCATCGAGGCCATGGGTCTTGAGCTCATAGTGCAAGCGGAATATCGCCTGCCGCAATTAAACGCGGTAAGCGTTCCTGCCGGTGTGGATGAAGCGCAAGTGCGCAAGCGTCTGCTGCAAGACTATCAATTGGAAATCGGTGCGGGACTTGGCGCCCTAGCCGGTAAAATCTGGCGTATTGGCCAAATGGGTTACGCCAGCAACAGCAAAAACATTTTGTATTGTCTGGGAGCATTGGATGCGGTGTTATCGTCCATGAATGCACCCATTAATTCGGGCGCCGCCGTCAAAGCGGCGTTGGAGCAATTAAATTCTTAACACAGTTTTACCGTCAAGACGCGAACAGTGCTCATCACTAAGGTTATTAAAGCGCCAGATCACTAAGGTCTCGAACACCACGAAGGTCACGAAGAATGTGTGAGGGCTTGTTTTCCCTTGGGGGTCTTCTTCGTGGTCGCGTGGTAAAATTCATTACCCTTCACAGTTGATGTATTTCCTCCATTCCTTGCGCCATAAACCCACTCATCGCGAGGTGTGGTCACTGGCCGGTCCCATGATATTGTCCAATCTCACCGTACCCTTGTTGGGCATAGTGGACACCGCGGTGGTGGGGCATCTGCAGGAACCCTATTATTTGGGTGCAGTGGCCGTCGGGGCGATGATTTTTGGCGTGGTGTTTTGGGGATTTGGATTTTTACGCATGGGTACCACGGGATTGACGGCGCAGGCGCTGGGCGCGTTGGACTACGCGCAAGTCAGGGCATGGTTGGCGCGGGCGCTGCTGCTGGCGATGGGATTTTCGGGACTGCTGCTGGTTTTACAGATACCCATTGCGGATTTGGCATTTTACCTCATGCAGCCAAGCGAATTAGTTGAGCAGCATGGTCGCACTTACTTTACCATCCGCATCGCCAGCGCACCGGCCACCTTGGCGAATTATGTGATTATCGGCTGGTTCTTGGGGCTGCAAAACGCGCGCGTGCCGTTATTACTGCTGTTGGTCGTTAACAGTATCAACATGTTATTGGATATCGTGCTGGTAATGGGCATGCAGTTCAGCGCCGATGGTGTGGCCTGGGCGTCTTTGGTCGCAGAGTATTGCGGATTGATTTTAGGACTGCTATTGGTTCGCCATGAGTTGAAAAAATACCCCGGGGCGTGGCGCACCGGTCTTATTTTCGACGGCGCTCAATTCCGGCGTATGTTAAGTGTCAACCGTGACATTTTAATTCGCACCTTGTGTTTGATGTTTGCCCTGGCGTTTTTTACCGCACAAGGGGCCCGTATGGGTGAAGTCATTCTGGCCGCCAATGCCGTGTTGTTCAATTTCCAGACGTTTATGGCTTATGGGCTGGATGGTTTCGCCCACGCGGCCGAGGCTTTGGTGGGTAAAGCCACTGGGGCACGGGATCAAACGGCGTTTCGCCGATGTGTGCATATAATTTTCTTCTGGGCATTGCTGATCAGCGGCCTGTTTGCATTAGCGTATGCCGGTTTGGGAGAGTATTTCATTACCTTGTTGACGAATATTCCAGAAGTCCGGCAAACGGCTGTTGACTATTTGATTTGGGTGATTGTGTTGCCATTGGTGTCAGTTTGGAGTTTCAGCTTCGATGGCATTTATCTGGGCGCTACACGCACGGTACAAATGCGCAATACCATGTTGATATCCACGATCGTCGTGTTCCTCCCGGCTTGGTATGCTTTGCAAAGCGCCCACAATCATGGATTGTGGCTGGCGTTTGTACTGTTTATGTGTTCCCGGGCGCTAACCATGGCTTGGGTTTACTTGCGGATGCAGCGGCGAGGCGGTTTTGTGGCGTAATTTTTGCCTCCATTGCTTTCTGTTTGCCTGCTGACCTGCCAAAATCGTTTCGGCTGCCTATACTTACTCCACGGGGTTAATATAATAAAGGTGGTATCATGCTTAGAAAAATAAAGCGCTTTCGCAGTAAACGTTTTTTCGCCAGCACGGTATCGATTTTTATCCTGTATTCCTCCACCTTTCATGCCGAAGATGCGTTGTCAGCCGCTTCAGGCAACTCCAGCCATCCCCAAGAAAGCAGACAAAGTAATGACCAGGCACTGGAGGACTTGCTTGCGGTTTTAGAGCAGGAAACCGAGATCGCCACCAAAACCAAACTCAATATCGATTTTGTTCCCGGCATGGTATCGGTGCTTCATGGCAGGGATTTGCTGGCGCGCGGCGTAAGAACGGTATACGAGGCTTTGGCGCTGATTCCAGGTATTGAATTGTCCATGACCAACGATGGCCAGTATCAGGTGGTCGTACGTGGTGTCGGCAAAACCTTCTCTTCCGGCAAGGTAAAGTTTTTGTTAAACGGCGTTTCATTTAATTCCACTTTGAACGCCACGACCACTGCGTTGGTGATCCCCATCGAGTTGGTGGATCGCATTGAAGTGATCCGCGGGCCCGGTTCGGCCGTTTACGGTGAATTTGCTTCTGTGGGCGTAGTCAACGTGGTTACCGACAACAAATCGCGTAACGCGTTTGGACGTTACAGCGACAACCAACGTTACACCTTGGGAGCGCAATATGCCGGGCAGTTAAGTCGAGAACTATCCCTGGCGGCAAACTTCGCTTATGGAGAGAATAAAGGTGGAAATGTGCAGGCGGGTGAGGATATCTTAGCGTCAAGCTCCAATCCCGCCTTTCAAAATATATCCAATTCACCGGGTCCGGTAAATGATAAAGAGGAAAGCACAGTATTTTTATTGAACCTTGGTTACCGGGGTTTTCAATTGAAGTGGCAATATATTGAACGTGATTTCGGCGATTATTTCGGTGCAGCCAATGCCTTGCCGGCCGATTCTCACAACGCGCAGCGCGATACCAAAATGCACAACATCGAACTTGCCAATAAGTGGCAGAGGGGTGAAATCTGGCAATCGAATATAAAACTAGGCTGGCTCAGGGTTGACCTGGAAAGTACGCAGCTGGTGTTGTTTCCGCAAGGTTTTGCCCTGGCTTATCCGGGTGGTGATTTTTCGGCTGAAGGGGTTCTGGGGGCACCGAATTACCAGGAAGACAAGTACTATACCGGTGTGGATATATCTTATAAGGGGTGGAAGCAACATGATGTGTTGTTAGGCGTGGACTATTCCCAAACCCTTCAAGGCGATACATCGGCTGAGCGTAATTACTATGTGGATGATAGCGGTCGTTTTATCCATATTGAAAATGCCAGTTATACCGGCGAGTGGAACTGGATGGCCGAAGATTTATCCCGCCGAGTGTTTGCATTGTATGTACAGGATCAATATTCCATCAGCAGCCAGTGGATGCTGACAGCTGGGTTACGTTGGGACGATTATGACGATATCGGTAATGATTTTTCCCCCAGGATGGCAGCGGTATACCAACTCTCGGACCGGCAAACATTCAAAGCGCAGTATGCGCAATCGTTCCGTCCACCGACTCTGTTAGAACAATATGCGCAAAACAATCCGGTGGTGACGGGCAATCCTGACTTGAAATCCGAACGCTTGGAAAATGTGGAAATGGGCTACGTGTATAACGACGGCTTAACCATAAGCAGGGTGACTGCATTTTATTACGATTTAAAGGATTTGATCGCCATCAACACCAATACAAGGCGCTATGAAAACGTCGGTAATATACATGCAAGAGGCATTGAGCTGGAATTGGTAAAACAGCTTTGGCAAAGGGCCAAGGTCGATGGCAATATCACTTATACACATGCGGATGACGCCAGCGGCCGGCAAATATTCGGGGTAGCGGAATTTATGAGTAACGTGGGGTTGATCTATAAAATTATGAACAATCTGAATGTCAATGTTCAATTCCGTTATATCGGTGACCGGATGCGTCAGCAATCCGATGACCGGGAGAAACTGGACGGTTACAGTTTATTTGACGTCACGCTGAGTAAAACCCATTTATTTACCGAGGGACTGACGCTACGTGCGGGGATTAAAAACCTGTTCGACGAAAAAGTGGTTTACCCTTCCTTTTTAACCCGAGCCCCGGATGGAAACACGAGGCCGGCCTATAGTGATGACTATCCACAAACCGGCAGAGAATTCGTCATTCAACTGTCCTGGCAGTTTTAGTACGGGTTGGCTTAAATGTTGTTTTATTCAAACCCAAATAATCGACACTTGGTCTTTGTATGGTTGCTGGGACTTGTCAGCGGCTTGGGATTGATTTGGTCACTTGCTGCCAGAGCGAGTGATGTCGCTGACAGGCGGATACAGATCTCACTGCCAATATTTCCCAGGATCGTTGCGGTGGATAACGGTTTTCGGGATAAGGTATTGCCCAAAGAAAAAGTCTTATTGTCGTTTCTATACGAATCCAACAAAGACAAGGCTGAAAAATTGGCTGAAGCTCTGAAACAAAAACTGACTAATGTGGCCGGATTGGAATTTACAGCGCAGGCCGTGTCCGTGCAGGATCAACTGGCGGCCAAGGCACTGATTCCCACGGCACTATTTGTTACCGAACACTTTTCCCAACAAACCTTTGTGGCTGTGTTAGAGTATTCGATAAAAAACCAAAGGATTATGTTTTCCCCTTTTGTGGGTGATGTTGAGAGAGGTGCGACAGCAGGGATTGCCATTACCAGCCGGGTAAAACCTTTCTTCAATGTAAAAACACTGAAGCGTGCCGATATCGATATCAATCCGATATTAATGAAATTGTCCAAGCGCTATGAATAAATATTTCCATCGCCTCACCAATAAAGTAACCTGGTTATTGGTGGTAATGATGCTAATCATTATCGTAGCGATTATTTTGCATTGGGTATTTATTCTGGTGCCGGTGTTAAAATCCGGGGAGCAAACCAAGGCTGATCTACTGATTACACCTTATACCGATATTTTGGAACAAGCGTTGGACAGAGACGACCGCACCATGGTGAACGCCACTTTGGACCGGTTGGCATTGCTGGAAGACCCGAAATTAAACACACCGTTGTTTCCGGTGATGAAGATTCAGCTGGTCAATGGCGAGGTGATTGAAAAGCGCAATGCGAACTCGTCCTCGCACCCTCCGTTCGTGGCACAAACTCCATTGTTTTCGCCGCACACCTCGCAATTGCTGGGTTCACTGGAACTGCAATACAGTGGCGACTTATTTTACACACTGATTGCCGATGCCCAGCGGCGATTGTTTATCACCTTACTGGCCATCGCGCTGCTG
The DNA here is from genome assembly GCA_022340845.1 of Gammaproteobacteria bacterium. Taxonomy (GTDB): domain Bacteria; phylum Pseudomonadota; class Gammaproteobacteria; order SZUA-152; family SZUA-152; genus JAJDNG01. Next base: position 18,875 of record JAJDNG010000120.1, read on the forward strand.
TTAATCCTGATACAGAGGCAAATGGTGCGTTTATTACAGCCATTGAACACCTTGGCCGAACGGGTGGGGTCGGTGAACTTCAACGATAAGAACCGCTTACCCGAACCGAAGAAAAATGTTTCCGTCGAAATCAAACAGGTATGGTATGCCATCGATGAGTTATTTATCCGGCTGGCACTGCGCGAAGAGGAACTCAGACAAGAACACGACACGGCACAAAAGGCATTCGCGCAAAAACTGCAAGCCGAGTCAGCGAATAAAGCCAAAAGCCAGTTTCTCGCCAATATGAGCCATGAATTGCGTACACCGTTAAATGCCATTATTGGTTATAGCGAGATGTTAAAAGAGGAATTGCAGGATGCTGTAAACCGCGAAACTCTCGAGGACCTGAGTAAAATTCACTCCGCAGGAACCAACTTGCTGACATTGATTAATGACGTGTTGGATTTGTCGAAAGTCGAAGCTGGCAAGATGCAATTGTTTATCGAGGACATTAAGGTCCGGGATTTGGTGCAGGAAGTCGTCGATACGGTCAAACCCATGGCGGAGAAAAAAGCCAATGAATTGATCGTGCATTGCCCGGACGGTATGGGCACAATAGAAGTGGATATCGCCAAGCTCCGCCAGTCGTTACTCAACCTGCTCAGTAATGCCATTAAGTTCACTCAACAAGGTAAAGTGGAACTGTTTGTACACCGTAGCGTTCTAGACCAACAGGATTGGATTAGTTTTACCGTAAAAGACACTGGTATTGGTATGAGCAAAGAACAGCTTGAAACCGTGTTTGTTGCGTTTTCCCAAGCCGACATATCCTACACACGAGAATACAGCGGTACCGGTTTGGGTTTGACTATCAGCCGAAGTTTTGTGCGATTAATGGGTGGGGACATATCGGTGAGCAGCAAACCCGGTTTCGGTTCTGATTTTTTGTTGAGTTTACCGGTACGCCCAATTAGCCGCAGATTACCTGCGCTTAAATCCGGTGACCCAGCGGAAAAAACCGGCAAACTTCGCCGCGAATTAGTATTGAGCGGGGAAATCTCGCAGGAGCGACGTTGTCACAAGTGTTCCATACTGGTGGTGGATGATGACCCGCAGGCTTGCGATATCGCCGAGCGCTATTTGGAAAAAGACGGTTATATTGTCGACAGTGTGTTGGACGGCGAGGCGGCGATCAGTAAAATACAGGAATCTCCCCCGGATGTTGTATTGTTGGACGTGATGTTAAGCAATATGAGTGGGTGGTATGTTCTGAAGTTTATTAAGAGCCATTCAGACTATGTGCATATTCCGGTAATCATGACTTCCATGCTGGATGAGAAAAAAAATGCCTATACCCTAGGCGCAGCAGACTACCTGCTCAAACCCATAGAGCGGGAAGAACTCATCCGCGTGGTGAATAATTGTGTCCGAAAAGAAGGCATTAAAAGTATCCTGGTCGTGGATGACGACGCGGATGCCCGCCGGTTGATGCGCATGATTTTGGAAAACGACGGTTACAATGTCATTGAAGCGGAAAATGGTGACCTGGGATTGATCCGCATGGCGGAAACTAAACCCATACTGATCATCATGGATATGGTCATGCCCGGCATGGATGGCTATCAGTTTCTAGACTTGCTACAAAAAACCGAAGTGGGTCGTTCAATGCCCGTATTAGTCATGACGGCTATGGATCAAATTGATCTGAAAACTTCCCAAATAAAGAATAGGGTCCAGGGTGTGGTACATAAAGGTGCATACAGTATTGATACTATATTAAAAGAAGTCAGAAGGATAATTGGCGAAAAAACTTAACCTGGAGAATTTACGGACGATAGTTATTTTTTAGAGACATGCGAAAACAGGCCGGGGCTAAATTAGGGCACTTTTACACCAAATGCTGCAAAAATGGAAAGTTTTTGACTAAATTTAGATAAATGGAAAGGAAAACGTCGTCTGACCTGTCGACGACAAACAGGAAAATCCGCGAATCAACGCTCCATGGGCTAGTGAAGTGGTGAATAGAACAGCAAAACCACTGGACGTAGCGTTAAAGTGAGTGGAAAATACAAGCACATACAAATGGTTAGATAAGTCAAATCGGACTTTTTAGTTTGACTGGATATGAATATGATTGAACAGCAAGCAGTTGCCATGGATTCAGAGTCAGTGAGCACATTATTAGTCGTTGATGATAATGAGATGAATCGTGACATGCTGGTGCGCCGTTTAAAGCCTTTCGGTTATCAGGTGGATACTGCCTGCGACGGGGGGCAGGCATTGGATATGCTGCAAAACGGCCGTTACGATCTGGTCTTGCTGGATATTATGATGCCTGTCATGGACGGTTTTGAAGTGTTACAGCACATGAAGCTGCAACAGCGGCTCAAATCAGTGCCGGTCATCATGATAACGGCATTGGACGATACTTCCAGTGCAGCACGATGCATCGATATGGGGGCGGAAGATTACCTAACCAAACCATTCGACCCGACCTTGCTCAAAGCCCGAATCAGCTCCTGCCTGGAGCGCAAACGCCTGCACGATCAAGAATCTTTATACCGAACGAAAATCGAAGAATATAACAATCAACTGCAAGCGCGCGTCCGCCAGCAAGTTCAGGAAATCAGTCAGGCACAACTGGGCGCCATCTTCGCCATGTCAAAACTGGCCGAGTCCCGCGATCCGGAAACCGGTGAACATCTCGAACGCATGCGTGAATATTGCAGAGTGTTGTCGCAACAACTGAGCCGCTTATCCAAGTACGAAATAATCATCGACAGCACCTTTATTTCGGATATCTATGCCGCCAGTCCTTTACACGATATCGGCAAAGTGGGAATCGACGATTCGGTTCTGTTGAAAGCCGGCAAACTCACCGATAAAGAATGGGTCATTATGAAAATGCACCCTATCATCGGTGCGGAGACTTTGCGCGAAGTGGACAAACAACATCCCGGCAATTCTTTGATACGTATGGGTATTGATATTGCCGGCAGTCATCACGAAAAATGGGATGGCTCCGGGTATCCGTACGGTCTGCAAGGTACGGAAATACCATTGGTGGCACGTATTCTTGCTTTGGGGGATGTCTACGACGCATTAACCTCGAAACGCTGTTACAAAGAGGCCTTCAGTCACGACAAAAGCCGGCAAATTGTGTTGGATAGCGGCGGTCACCATTTTGATCCGGAAGTAGTGGAAGCTTTTGTTCAAACCGAAGACGAATTCAAGCGAATTCGGGAATTTTATCAGGATTCTGAAACTGAATAAGTGCCGTTCGATGGCATATTCCCTGCTTTCAAATAATTAAAACCGTTATTGAGAGGATCTTCTGCATGCCGAAGGTGATGTTGGTTGAAGACAATGAAATGAATCGCGATATGTTGTCGCGTCGTTTGGAGCGCAAAGGATTCGACGTCGTATTTGCCCTGGACGGCCAGGCCGCCGTGGAAATGGCTGACAGTGAACGGCCGGATTTGATCCTGATGGACATGAGCTTACCCATTATGGACGGCTGGGAAGCCACCCGCCAAATTAAAGCCAACGCGAACTTGAGCGACATCCCCATCATCGCGTTAACAGCGCACGCCATGTCCGGCGATCGGGAAAAGGCATTACAAGCCGGATGTGAAGAATATGATACTAAACCCGTTGATTTTCCTCGCTTAATCGAAAAAATAAACGTATTACTCAAGAATTCCTAAATCACATTTAGTGATAAAACAGCATGTTTAAAGTATTTACATTGAAAAGGAACGGTTGCTACAATGGGGTACTTGTGGCGCAATTAAGCCGCGAAATTTAGAAAAATCAGTTGAACGCTTCGAAGCGACGTTAAGTAGTAAAAAGGTAACACAAGCTGGTGTGATTAATGCCAGTGGTTTTCAAGGCCCGTGTTTTCAGGTTTGATGCACTTAGCACGTGAAAAAGACGAATATGCAATGTGGCGTTATACTGCGGGGAGCATAAGCGCAGTGGATCATAGCTTGCATATTATATTCATAGTACATTAAGGAGTACGCCCGGCGTCGCCGATTTTCGGTCCGCTACTGATTTTTCTAGGTTAGATTTTCACCGGGTCTATAAATCCAAACGGATAAAAACCTTTTGTAAAGAAGAACTGAGGATTGTTTTATGAGTGAGGTGAACGTGCAATCTGGCAGCGATTCTGCTGTCACATCGGTACCGGTGGAAAGACGGGCCCGATCGCAACAAGATATCGGTAAATTAGTCGATAGCCGCAACGAAACTTTGGCAATACTGAGTGACCTCGCCTCAAAGCGACCCTTTAAACCGGATCATGATACGCAGGTGTTGTTGCAGAATTTCTGTGAATCATTGATCGATTATACTGCAAGCGCACATTTTCAATTGTATCGCCATATAGACGAAGACAAAGAACGGCGAGAACCGGTACAAAAAATCGCCGGTGAAATCTATCCACGAATTTCCGATATCACCCAATTTATCCTGGATTTTAACGACAAATACGATTGCGAGGACCACTGCAGCGACTTGGCGGAGTTGGTCGATGATTTGTCCGAGTTGGGAGAAAAATTGGCAGACCGCATTGAATTGGAAGACCGGCTCATTCAGGTAATGTGCCGTCCGCGAACCTCTTACTAAGCGAATCTATTCTATCAATTGTGAGCGTTAGGGTTAACGCTCATGGTCGGTTTGTATGGTTCAAGCATTCTTTTCGTAAAGAAAATTCTTCGCCTGTCGAACATAACTGTCGAATATTTAAAAAACAGCAGTGACATCCATCATGGTCGCTGTTGTTTAATCCCTTCAAAAAATCTCGACCGTTGCAGCTATGAGTTCCGATCGGAAGCCTTTGAAATCAGCATTAACAAAGTCTCGTGCCGAAGCGATGCTGGCGTCAAT
>JAJDNG010000123.1 GCA_022340845.1 Gammaproteobacteria bacterium
GAGTCCGGACTTGGTTTTCGCAGCCATTATCGTTTCAGTCATTTCTAGCTTGTTCATCTTTAAGCTCCTTAACGGTTGGTAGAATAATAAACCCGCACACAAAGGCGTGTGAGTGTATTGCCATCTATTGATGAATCATGGGATGAGTACTCAACAACAAAACAATAAAAAGAAAGAGTGTCAACGACAGACCTTTCCAGAACATTATCGGGTTGCGTTCCAGAAGTGGTGGTCGGCTCCGGTTCAAGAAGATGCGGTTGGGCTGGCGCAGATCTTGAACAAACTCTGAGATTTCGTCATAGCGTTTGTATGGATTAGGGTGAACAGCTTTGCGAATGGCTTCGTCCACCCAGGCGGGAATAGTGCGTTGGTCATCAAGCACCGATTGATAAACCAACTTGCGTTGCGCCGCCCGGCTGGTCGCTTTCGCCACTTGCGTGCCATAGGGAAGGCGCCCGGACAACATTTGATAAGTGATAATTCCCAGCGAGAACAGGTCTGAGCGGGTGGTGCCGGCTTCTCCCAGAAAATACTCGGGTGCCGTGTACTGTGCCGTACCGAGAATCTGTTGTTGTGCAGCGGCGCCGGCAATCTCGGCCACGCCGGCCACTCTTACGGAACCGAAGTCGATGAGTTTCACCGTACCGGTTTTGTCGATCATGACATTGTTGGGCCTAAGATCCTGGTGCAGCATTTCCTGGCGGTGCAGCGCGTACAAGCCCTTGGCAATCTGCTCCACGATGTTGCGCACGGTTTCAAGATCAGGGCTGGGATTGTCGGTCATCCACTGGACCAAGGTCTGCCCCTCAATGTATTCGGTGACGATATAGAGGTAGTTGCGCTCGCGCGTCAGTTCGCAAGGTTTTAGTATGTGCACATTATTAACCCGTCGGGCCACCCATTCTTCCATCAGGAAGCGATCAAGGTAGTCGGCGTCCTGGCGCAGATCAACAGACGGAACCTTGATAACGACTTGCTTTTGGCTATCCTCATCCACCGCCAGGTAAACGTGACTGCGATTGCTGCCGTGCACTTCACGCACAATCTGATAACCATCGAACAGCATGCGCGGCCGGAGTTCCGGTGGAAAGGGCAGCATTGATGCCTGCTGATGCAGCTCCTCGATGTCATGGTGCGGCAATTGCTCTATTCGGACGATCTGTATGGTTAAATTGTCGCTACTTCCTCTTGCCAGCGCCTCATCCACGATCAATTTGGCAGCCTGATCAAGATTATCCTGATGCTGCTTTATTGCCTCCACGACGAATTTTTCCTCGGCAAATTCATAAACGCCATCGGTTGCCAGTACGAAGGTGTCACCCAGTTCGACGCTGAAAGTATGGTAGTCGATCTCCAGCCAGTCGCGCATGCCCAAGGCGCGGCTGAGAAAGCTTTTCTCACGCGATACCCACAGGCGGTGGTCTTCGGTCAACGGTTCGAGATGGTTATCGATGACTCGATAGACACGGGAGTCCCCAACATGAAAGATGTGTGCGGTGGCAGACTTGAGCACCAATGCACTGAAAGTGCAGACATAACCGCGGTCCAGTTCGTATCGATAGGGGCCGTTGCGGGTCTGGGCGTAAAGCCACGAGTTCGTCGCCTGCAACACCCGATGTACCGATGTTTTCACGGTCCAGGATTCGGGCGTAGAAAAGTAGTCCTCTAGAAAGCCCTTCACCGAGGTTTCACTGGCGATCTGGCTAACCTCGCTGCTACTGATTCCGTCAGCTAGCGCCACGGCAACACCCTTGGAACCCAACAGCGGTTCTTGCGGAATCATCACCGCATGAAAGTCCTGGTTGAGCGGTTTGCGCCCTTTGTCGGAGCATTGGCCGGCGGCAATGCGTAACTGTGTCGTCATGAGCGTAAAAAAATTCAGCCCCTTGCGGGGCTGAATTGTTTTCCTTTCTCGAAAGATTAAGCCTGTGCTTTTACAGTAGCCTGCGGGCTGCTTTTACTTTTCAGAGCGCGTTCCGGGCTGGTACGAACATGCGTATAGTAAAGCGGCAAACCAACCAGCAAGAAACCTCCCACCAGGTTGCCCAGAGCGGTGGGTATTTCATTCCAGAGCATATAATCCATAAAGGTAAAGTTGCCACCCATGATCATGGAGAATGGGAACAAAAACATGTTCACGATGGAGTGCTCGAAGCCCATAAAGAAGAACAACATGACCGGCATCCACATCGCCGCCATTTTGCCACTGGCGGAAGTAGAGATCATGGCGCCGACAACACCCATGGATACCATCCAGTTGCACAGCATGCCGCGAATGAAGATGGTGATCCAGCCATCCAGGCCGTGGGCCTGGTAACCGAGCACACGCGATTCCCCGATCTTGCTGACTTTTTCCGCGATTACGCCACCGTCGATGCTATATCCATAGGTCAGGATGAATGACATCATGAAAGCAGTCATCAGCGCGCCGGCGAAGTTGCCGACGAAGACCAGACCCCAATTGCGCATGACTTGTGCCACAGTCACGCCCGGCCGCTTGTCGATCAGCGCCAGCGGAACCAAGGTAAACACGCCGGTAAGCAGGTCGAATTTCATCAGGTAGAGCATGATAAAGCCGACCGGGAAGAGTACCGCACCGACTAGAGGCGATCCGGTCTTGACGGCAACGGTAATGGCAAATATGGCGGCAAGTCCCAGTATTGCGCCGGCCATGAAGGCGCGGATCAATGTGTCCTTGGTGGACATGTAACACTTGGATTCGCCTTGATCGACCATCTTCGATACAAACTCGTTGGGTTCTAAATATGACATGGTTGGTTCCCCTTATATTGACTAATAAAAGTTGACTAATAAAAAGTTGATTAATAGTAAAAGTTGGTTAATGAAATATATTTTTACCTAGACAAGCTGACGTTACGCCGCCGCTCCCTGCTCGATAAGTCCTAGATAAACCTGGCCGTTCTCCACCTTAACGGGGTAACTGCGCGTACAACCTTCGTCGGGCCCCTTGGCGTTACCGCTGGCCAGGTCTATCTTCCAGTTGTGCAGTGGACAGGTCACGGTGGTGTCGTGGACAATCCCTTGTGACAGCGGCCCTTTGCGGTGTGGACATTCATCTTTTAGGGCAAACACTTCGTCGCTGGCTGTGCGGAACACGGCGATCTGGACCGTGTCGGTCTTGATCACGCGCGCGCCCAGCCTGGGTATGTCATGTAGTGATGCAATTTCTATCCAGTTACTCATTGTTAATACCTCGGTAGTGTTTCCAAACAACAATCAGGCGGCACTGATTTCGATTTTTTGAAATTCGTGTGCATCTTCGCCCTCGGCACGCGCCTTCCACGGATCGATTTGCGCAAACTTCTGGGAGTACAGGAAGCGTTCAGCCAAAACCTTGCGCTGCTGCTCGTCGAAAATCGCATCTTTGATGTACTGCAGTCCCACACGCTCCACCCAGGGCGCAGTGCGTTCCAGGTAGCGGGCTTCCTCTCGGTATTTCTGAATGAAGGCGGCGCAGTACTCGAGCACCTGCTCCTCGGTCTCCACCCTGCACAGCAAGTCGGTGACTCGCACCTTAATGCCACCGTTACCCCCGACATGCAGTTCGTAACCCGAGTCCACGCACACGATGCCGAAGTCTTTTATGGTCGCTTCGGCACAGTTGCGCGGGCAACCCGAGACGGCCATCTTGAATTTGTGCGGCATCCACGAGCCCCATGTCATCTCCTCGAGCTTGACACCCAAACCCGTGGAGTTTTGCGTGCCGAAGCGGCACCATGTCTTACCGGCACAGGTTTTTACCGTCCGTAGCGCCTTGCCGTAAGCGTGGCCGGATACCATACCGGCATCGGACAAGTCCTTCCACATAGAGGGCAAATCTTCTTTTTTCACGCCGAACATGTCGATGCGTTGACCACCGGTGACTTTCATCTCCGGCACATCGTATTTTTCGCAGACGTTGGCAATAGCGCGCAGTTCCGCCGGCGTACACAGGCCGCCGAACATACGCGGTACTACAGAGTAGGTACCATCCTTCTGGATGTTGCCGTGAGCGCGCTCGTTGATAAAACGCGATTGGGCATCGTCTTTATATTCCCCCGGCCAATTGGCCAGTAAGTAGTAATTGAGTGCGGGCCGACAGCTGGCGCAGCCGTCCGGGTTTTTCCATTCGAAGAAATTACGCACCGCCTCCATGTCCTTGAGCTGATACTCTTTGATACCGGCTATCACTTCGTCGTGGCTATGTTCAGTGCATCCGCACATTGGCTTTTTGCTGGGCGTGGCGCTGTATCCTTCACCCACGGTACTGGCCAGAAGGGATTCCACCAGGCCGGTGCAGGAGCCACAGGAACTGGATGCCTTGGTATGCGAGCGCACGTCTTCCAGAGTGAACAACCCCTTCTTCACGATGGCGTCCACAATCTCGCCCTTGCACACACCATTGCAGCCGCAGATTTCCGCCTCCGGACCCAGTGAGGCAATACGCGTCTCGTCACCGTGTCCGGCATCGCCAAGGTCATGTTGACCTATCAGGATGGTGCGGCGAAAAGCACTGATGTCAGTGCCTTCTCGTAGCAGCTGGAAGTACCAGGTACCGTCCAAGGTGTCACCGTACATGACGGCACCCTTAATTTGGTTATCGCGCAGTACCAACTTTTTGTACACGCCAGCGCCCCGGTCCTGCATGACCAGGGTCTCATCACCGTCGCTCTCATTAAAGTCGCCGGCGGAAAACAAGTCTATGCCGGTGACCTTTAGCTTGGTCGAAGTAACCGAGCCCTCATAACGCGCAATGCCCAGATTAGCCAGGTGATTGGCCGCAACCTTGGCTTGTTCGAATAATGGGGCAACCAGGCCATAGCACGTGCCACGGTGCTGCACGCACTCGCCGACGGCGTACACGCGCGGGTCGAAGGTCTGCATGGTGTCGTTAACGACAATGCCGCGTTCGCAGTGGATACCGGCATCTTGCGCCAGCGCCATGTTGGGGCGGATACCCACTGCCATGACCACCAGGTCGGCCTCGATCTCGCTGCCGTCGGCAAACTTCACGCCTTGTACGCGCTCATCGCCGGTGATCTCGGCGGTCTGTGCTTCCATCAGGAACGTCATGCCGCGCGTCTCCAGCGAAGCTTTCAGTAAGTCAGCCGCCGGTTTGTCCAATTGGCGCTCCATTAAGGTATCCAACAGGTGAACCACCGTCACATCCATGCCGTTTTTCAGCAGGCCGTTGGCCGCTTCCAGGCCCAATAGTCCGCCACCAATAACCACCGCTTTTTTGTGAGTCTTGGCGGTCTCGAGCATAGTCTCCACATCGGAAATATCGCGAAAACCAATTACCCCGGTCTTGTCGTGGCCAGGTATGGGAATGATGAACGGGTTGGAACCTGTGGCAATTAGCAGCCGATCGTAGGCGACTTCGTGGCCGGCTTCGGTGACCACCTTGCGTGCAGCGCGGTCGATGCTGGATACGGCATCACCGGTCTTCAGAGTGATTCCGTTATCGGCATACCAATCAAGATCATTGAGCACGATGTCTGAGACGGTTTTCTCTCCGGCCAATACTGGCGAAAGCATGATGCGGTTATAGTTGGGATACGGCTCGGCACCGAAAACCGTGATGTCATACATTTCCGGCGCCAGCTTGAGTAATTCTTCCACGGCGCGCACCCCAGCCATTCCGTTGCCGATAAGCACGAGTTTTTCTTTCTGCATCTGGAACGTACCTCGAAAAATACGAATTCACAAAAAAGCCCTAAGTACCACGGCCAAACAGACTGAGGCACTCAGGGCTTCGTTACCCTCGCTAACAACGAGTTAGCGTCTTTGTAATCACTGGTTCAAAGATACCCTATACAAGATACCTCTCTACGGGAGCTGCAGCGCCGTTACCACAGCTCTGATAAGAACTACTGAGTTAATGGCAAGGCCCGTGCCAAATTTGTAGCGCGTGATTTTGCACGGTTTTTCAATGCATTAAGTACTATCAACGAAAATTACAAAAAATAATGACGCACTAGATAAGTGCAGAGCGCACTAATTTGAAGCGACTGACAAAGTGTGTTCGTTTCCCTTATTCAGTATTCCGTCTGTGATTTGTTGCGTAGAAAGTAAGCTGGCGTTTAAAAGCAAAGGTTTGACGACAACCAACACGAAAAGCATGTCGTTGGAAAAAATGGTTACGCACAATATAGCGCCTTGGTACTCGACTCGCTACTCAACCAAGCCGGGTAGCACGATCAACAAATAGAGCATCCAGAGTATTGGCATCGTGATGCGGCCCACTTTATGGTCGCAGGTGACTACCGTATTGTGTTGCAGAAACAGCTTACTTAAGGCCACAAACCAAAACACCAGTGCCCCGTGGGCAATAACATTGAGGGGGGCGAGAAAAGTCATAGCGCCGCCGAACTGCTCCAGCGAATAGATCAGGATTAATATGCCGGCGATAACAGGAATGCTTGCCAGCGGCTTGGATAACAATCGATGCTTCATCAAATAAACGCCGAAGCAGATACCCCATACGCCCTCAAACACGAAGAACAGGTTTTCTCCCACTGCGACGCCTGCGAATTGATGAAACGACTGAAAAACAACCATTGCGGCTTCTTTGCTGGTAGTGGATGCATTGGTATCCGAAATCACTGCCGCTAAATAAGGTGTAAGAAACGGCCAACGCAGGAATCCGATAGCTTGACACAGGCCGGCCAGCACGCCAAATTCCGTCGCCACCTTGATTAACATCGACGGAGTGTCACGAAAGTAATGGCCAAGCTGTAAGACTATGGCGACAAACACCACTTGCGATAAGGCAAATAAATAATAAAATGGAACCACGAAATTTTGATTCTCCTGAAATACGCGCAGCATATAGGATGTTTCGGTCCGTAAAATACCGGGAAACTCAAAATAACTGGCCAGACCGAAGTATGCCGTTAGCATAAGCAATGAGAATCCGCCCATTGTTAACCCGAGAGATAAATTAGTCTGTTTCATATCAGGCTCCTTACTGTAGTGGTCAAAAGGTGTAATTGTTGAATCATGTGTTGTCGTACCGGCACAGTCAGTGTCGTGTACAAGCGCCTGAATCGCATTAAACTAGGTTAACAACCATGAAAATTTGTTGTTGTTGTTGTTGTGGTGGTGGTGGTGGTGGTTGTCGGAATGGAGGTGGTGTTCCGATTCGGATTAAGGACGTAAATGAAATAGAAAAACAATCAGTGAGAGTTCATGGTAAGTATGGAAGATGACACAAGCGAGCCCGGTGAAGCGCGATTCGTTGCCCTAAAAGCCGTGGTCGATCACCTGGTTGCACCACCGGAAGAACAATGGCAAAGTTTTCAGCAACTGTTTCACGCACGTTTCCTTAAGGAAGGTGAATATTTTATTCGAGTCGGCGAGCCATCTGAATATTTTGGTTTTATCAATGCGGGATTGGTTCGTTTTTTCTATCAAACACCACGCGGCACAGAATTTAACAAGTCGTTTTCACAGGAAAACCAATTCATGGGCGCATACAGTGCGTTCTTAACCAACCAGCCGGCGCGCTTCAATATCCAGGCTTTGGAACAAACCCATATGCTGATCGCAAAAATCAGCCCAATCATTCGCCTTTTTAATCAACACCCCTGTTGGGAAAAACTCGGCCGCCTACTTGCAGAACAGCTTTATATTAAAAAAGAACAACGAGAGGCCGAATTTCTACTGGACGATGCCGAAACCCGCTACCGACATTTCCTGGAGCATTATCCGGATTTGGAAAATCGGCTAGCTCAATATCATATTGCCAGCTATCTTGGCATTACCCCTGTGGCGCTGAGTCGCATTCGCAAGAAACGAAAAAGTTGATTCCCGTTAACCTGGGTTAATGCCATACCGGCAGAAATCATCAATACTCCTTGTATTAAGCAACAACTAACCAGCATAGGTCAATCAGCAAACAAGGAGAATCATATGAAACTATCAAATAACACTGTACTTATAACGGGAGGTGCTTCCGGAATTGGATTTGCCCTGGCCAAGGCGTTCATTGAGTCGAAAAACACTGTCATCATTTGCGGACGCGATCGTGATAAATTACATGCCGCCAAAGAACAATTACCTCAACTGACGACCTTTTATTGTGATATCACTAAAACACAAGATTTGTCCGAACTCCAAGCTCAACTCTCCACCCGCTTTCCCAAATTGAATATGCTCATTAATAATGCCGGCATGCAACAATCCATAGACTTTACCGGTACAGGCGTCGATGAAACTCGAATTGATCGGGAAATCGACACCAACCTCACAGCACATATCAAATTGACGAATCGGCTTTTGCCCCTGCTAAGTTCCCAGGACACCAGCCGTATTGTTTTTATTGGTTCCGCACTGGGGCGAGTGACAAAACATTCCACGCCGATTTACAGCGCCACAAAAGCAGCTGTACATAGCTTCGCAGAATCCTTGCGTCACCAACTCGCCAACACAAGCACGAAGGTGACCGAGGTAATTCCGGATCTCGTGGCAACCAGCATGACACAAGACCGACAAAATACTAAAAAAATGCACCCCGCTACGCTTGCGAAATCCGTCCTGCGCGGAATACGAAAGAATAACAGTAAAATCCTGGTTGGCCGTACTCGTCTGCTGTTTGGTTTGCACCGCTTAACACCCAAGGTCGCTGAGCGGATTATTAATAAGCCACAAAGGTGTTAGACGTATCACGCCACGCTTTTTCCAACCGTCAATGGCGGCTTCGGTATAACTCGAAAGATGGCGTGGTGTGGAATTGACTAGCGAGGCAGGCAATTGCGATTTCAAATCGTCGTCCAAACCATTGTGGAAATTACACGTTCGTTTTCGTGCTGGTAAGAAGTGTAGCGGTTAACTGTACGTCAATAACGGCTGCGATTACTCAGGCGCAGTTTGGCCTCCATGTGGCCTTGTTCAGCGGCTTGCTGATACCATTTAGTGGCGAGGATTTCCTTTTTCGGCAAGCCCCGTCCTAAACGGTACATTTCCCCCAGTTGGAATTGGGCATCCACCTGCCCACTTTCCGCTGCGCGTCGCAACCAGCCGGCGGATTTGGTGTAGTGCTTGTTCACGCCTACGCCCTCTAGATACATAAGCCCCAAGCGGTATTGCGCCCTGACATGCCCTTTAGTGGCGGCTTTGTGAAACCATTGGTACGCTTCACTGGCGAATTGTTCAGTATCGCCTTGTAGATATAGCTCGCCCAGACGATATTGCGCTTCGATATAGCCTTTTTTTGCGGCTTTTTCCAACCATACAATGACTTTGGCTTTATCTACGGTTTTTTCCAGCTCGGGAAAGCGATTATCAAGATACAGCATCAGTAACATGTCCAGCGCGCCGTCGTGATTCTTTGCCACGGCACGGTCCATCCAGGTTACCGCCTTGGCATATTGGCCCTGGTTTTCATATAAGCTACCCAAATAGTACTGTGCTTCCACGTGTTGGTTGGCGGCGGCTTTGCTCAGCCATTGCTCCGCTTGGTTGTTTTGCGGTGATTCCGGATCGTAATACATCATTCCCGCTTGAAACTGGGCGTCGATATGCCCTTGAGCCGCCGCTGCCAAAAACCATTTGAGCGCCGCCTGGGTGTTTTGTGATTTGGTGGTTCCAGTGTTTGGCGATGGTTTATCAGCGTCTTCGCCGGTATTACTCTTGCCATTTAAGTACTGTAAACCCAGTTGGTATTGCGCGTCCTGGTCACCTTGTTTCGCTTGTGCGATGAGGATTTCCGTGGCGGATCTGGTTTGCGTATTACGCCTTGAATCCAATTGCGCCATGCGCTGCCTGGCTTGGTCATGGTTTTGCGCGGCGGCTTTGGCAAGCCATTGTCGCGCCTGAGTCAAGTCTTTAGTCACTACCTGGCCGGAATAATAAAACATGCCTAGCTTATACTGGGACGCGGCATGGCCATTGCTCGCGGCTTGCTCGTACCATTGCAGGGCGGCGTTAACATCCACGCGCTGATTGGCGCTGCCGGTAAAGTAGTTTTCCGCCAATTCGAATTGCGCGCCAACATCGCCGCTTTGTGCCCGCAGCTTTAAATCGGTCAAAGGCAAATCGCGCGTTGGGCTAGCCTCCGCTTGTGTTTGCACCTGGTAAGTTGGATTCTGGTTTTGTGGATCGTCGGCTAGGCTCGCCAGCAACTGCTCGGCCCGTTTGTCTCCATAGTCCTTCGCCAGATTGAGATAGAATTTGGCTTTTTCCACGTCCACCACTTCACCCAGGCCGAGAGAGTACATTCTGCCGGCGTGGTAAGCGGCCTCGGGATGGTATTCTTCAGCGGCCTGTTTGAACCAGTACAGCGCCTCAGTATCGTTTTTGGCAATCTGGGAATTACTGCCGCGGGAATAAATCATCCCCAGCAAATACTGAGCCTCACTTTGGCCTTTTTCTGCGGGTTCTCGCAACCATTTGGCCGCCACGTCCAGCTTTTTTTCCGTTCCCTTACCATAATAATACATCTCTCCCAGCTTGAATTTTGACCGCTCGTGCCCTAATTCAGCGGCCTTGGTATACCAGACCAGAGCCTGCTGAAAATCCTGCACCGCACCATGACCTTTGTAGTGTTTTTCAGCGATTAAATAGCTGGCCGTGGCATCATTGAATTTCAGGGCGATATCCTTGAGATTGTCAGAGGCTGGCAGTTTGCCGGGAAAGGCAACTGCCGCCACCAACAGCAGCACGCCTACACCACACCCGTACCGCGCGCGCCCTTTAGAAAAACGCTGGTTCAACATTGAATACATGGCCTTAATAACTACGGTGTCAAAGTCTTAGTTCAGCTCCAAAACAATTCGGATATCTTTGTCATTCTTCAATTCATCCTTGTACACATAAGCAATGGCATTTCTATCCCGGGCCACAATAGTGCTTATCAGGCTGGCCCGTTTGGTTTTCGAGGGATTTTTAATACTGTTGGTGATTTTGCGATTATTTTCCTCTTGCATGATCACTCGCGTGCTTACGCCAAAAATGGCGCGACTGAAGCTATCTCGGGCATCGTCTTCGGCCGGCAAGTTGTACAGTTTGATGCGCTTACCGTTTTTCCAGTGCGTGACAATATCGGAATAGATGTTCTTGATGTCTTGTTCGGTCAAGGCCTGCTGGTTGGCGCTATTGACAATAACCACAACCGGGCCGGCGGCATGCGCAGCGGGAATCGCAGTGGTCAGCCCGATCAATACTAGGCTTACAAAAAATGCTCTCATGACGGTCCTCCACTAATTGCCCAAATAAATCACTACGCTTGCGATAGTGTGGTCGTAGTCTTCATCCGCGGTATTATCGTTGAAATCCACGATGTGATGTTCCAGCTTAAGCACGATGGCATCGCTAACATGATAGTTTACGAAAGCACTGCTGGTGGTTCTGTCGTTACTATCGGTATCGTCGGCGTCGTAGTAGTCGTACCGACCACCGAAGGTCCAGTGACGGGTATCATACTGCAACTGTCCATAGTAGCCGGAGCGGTTGCTGGTGGCGCCAGCGTTGTCGAATGACGCGTTGGCCCATTCGCTTTGCAGCGTCAACTTCCAAAATTTCATTTTAAGGTGGGCACCAAAGGCCTGTTTTTCTGTGCCCGTCAGCAAGGTATCCTGGTAGGCCGATCCCCCCAGTTCGAAATATTTGAACACGGGCAACAATACGCCAAATTTTGCGCCAGTCGCTTTATGACTGTCGTTGTCGCCTGCGCCATTGGCGTCTTCACCGTTGCCAACATAAGCATCGTAATTAAGAAATACTTTCCCCAAGGGTAAAGTACCAAATGCCGTGACTCCGTCCACAACCTGGGGAAAAATCTGGCGAATATGTTCCGGACGAATCTGGGTGGGCACAAACGGCGGATAGTGGTCTACCGACCAAAGACCCGCGGGCGTGAAAAACCGCCCACCACGAAAGTTCGCCAGGGGATGAAAGAAATAGGTGAAGTTGACCGCTTCGAGGAAAATTTTGCCGTCGGCTTCGTCGATAGTACCATCCGAACCTTCGAAAAACGGGCCGTCTTCGTATTCGATTTCGGAGAAAAATTTCCAGCGTTCGGTAATCCTTTTTTCGAAAAACAAGGACATATGATGTAGACGAAATCCGGGTTCCACACCGGAGGCGCTGGACTGGTGATATTCCAGATCGGTATAACCCGATATGGACATGCGGTTAAAATTATCCTGATTCGTCTCTTCCAATTGGTCCTGCAGCACCGCAATATCGTCCCTGAGAATTTGGACTTGCTCCTCCATCGCGCCAAGATCGCTTGGTGCGCAATACCCGATGGAAACGCCGCCAAACCATAAAACTAACGACCATAGTACTACTTTACAAAGCTTCATAAGCTCACTACTCCACACAAACAAAAAACCTTTGGTAATCGCTGCCGGGAACAAGCCCGCGTATCGCTCCCAATAACCTGCCAAAGCGCGCATGCAGCCGCCGCACCCAGGATACAATCGCTGGGACCAAACGCAGGCAAGTCGGTATTTAATGGGAAATCTTTTGGCTCTGAAAATTTTCGATTTTTTTCGGTCAGGTTACTGCCCCGTAACTGTCTACTCCGGTGATATTAAGTACACCTAATAGGTCGGGTTTATTCCCTGCCAGGAAAAAATTGAACAAGATTGGCTTTTATTCCACACGGAAGGATAAAAAGTGGATTGCGGTTGCTTTTTATATGGCTATTAGCTCTGAGTATCACCATCATGCAGATCTGAATCCTCGGCAAAATAACAAGCCACTTTACGGCCAGTATCATCAAAATGTTCCAGCGGGGGGCGAGATTCGCGGCATTTGGCTTCGGCGCGATAGCAACGGGGGGCGAATGCACAGCCGGGGGGCGGTGCGGCGGGATTGGGCAACTCACCTTGTAAGCTAACAGAGGCGGTCTTTTTCTGTCCGGCGACGGGAACACTGGACAGTAATATTCTGGTGTAGGGGTGCTTGGGATCGTTAAACAGTTGTTCGCGGCTGGCGGATTCCACGACCCGGCCTAAATACATCACCGCCACGGTGTCACAGAGGTTTTCCACCACAGCCAGATCGTGACTGATAAATACGTAAGTGAGATTGAATTGCTGTTTAAGGTCGCGCAGCAAATTGAGGATTTGCGCTTGCACGGACACATCCAGGGCCGATACGGGTTCATCCAGTATCATGACGTCGGGTTCGGCGGCTAACGCCCGGGCTATGCCGATGCGCTGGCTCTGGCCACCGGAGAATTCGTGAGGATAACGATCCAGAAACTCCGGCCGTAAATTCACCGCTTGCATGAGTTCCTGCAGGCGGTCCTGGCGCTCAGTCGGCGATTTATTCAACAGATGGCGTAATGGCGCTTCAAGTATCTGGCGGATGGTTTTACGGGGATTGAGCGAACTCAAGGGATCTTGAAACACAAACTGGATTTGCTGGCGCAGCCAGCGGGGATTGTCGCGTTTGACTTCCACCAGGTCCTTGCCCTGGAAATAGATATCGCCTGAAGACGGCAGATCCAAACCCACCAGCATACGGGCCAGAGTGGATTTGCCGCAGCCGGACTCGCCGACAATGCCCAACGTCTGGCCACGCTGGATTTGCAGATTGACGTCGCTGACCGCCTGGATTTTGGGTTTAGCCGGACCTAGCAATTTTCGTCCGCCGCCAAAGGCCTGATAAAGATTTTTACATTCCAGCAAAGCACTCATGCGCCGGCCTCGTCAATGCGTATGCAACGGGCGGCACGGTTTTCGCCAAATCGTTCAAGCGCGATTTCTCCCTGCCGGCAGGCATCCTGCGCCAGTTCACAGCGATCGGCGAACGCACAGCCTTGTGGCAAATCGTTCACCGCCGGGGGAATACCGGGTATGGCGGCGACCACTTTATCGGCCTGGCCCAGGCGCGGCACGCAGGCCATGAGTTGTTGGGTATAAGGGTGCAGCGGGCGGCTGAAGATGTCTTCGGTGCTGGCAGCTTCCACCACGCGACCGGCGTACATCACCAATACCCGGTCGCACAGTTCCGAGACCACGCCGAAATCGTGAGTGATGAAAATCACCGCGACGTTTTTTTCCTTGCGCAAGGTGTCCAACAGCTTAAGAATTTCCGCTTGCACGGTCACGTCCAATGCGGTGGTGGGTTCGTCGGCAATGATAATTTGTGGATCATTGGCCAGGGCCATGGCAATGCCGATGCGCTGGCGCATGCCGCCGGATAACTCGTGCGGGTAGGCATGCGCCCGATCTTTGGCGTTAGGGATTTGCACTTGTTCCATGAGTGTCACGGCGCGTTGCAAGGCCTGTTTACCGGACAATCCCTGGTGTTCGCGAATGGATTCCGCGATTTGCTCGCCCACCGGAAACAGCGGATTCAACGTGGTCAACGGATCTTGAAACACATAAGCCATCTTGCCGCCGCGAATGGCGCGCAATGTTTCCAACGGCGCGGCCAGCAGGTTTTGCGCTTCGAAGTCCACCCGCCCGGACACGATGCGCCCCGGCGGCGTGGGCACCAGCCCCAATAACGACAACGCGGTCACAGACTTGCCACAGCCGGATTCACCCACGATCCCCAGGCATTCGCCGGGGCGCACGTCGAAACTGACCCCGTCCACGGCTTTGTATACGTCCTGCCCCGTAATGAAATGGGTTTTAAGATTGCTGACTGACAAAACCGCGTCACGCTCAACACTGTCCTCAACCCCAGCGCTGCGTACGGCCTGGTCCACTTCGGTGGCCGCCGCCGGGCGTACCAGCGCCCCTGATTTAAGCCGAGGGTCCAGCACATCGCGCAGACCGTCGCCCAGCAGGTTAATCCCCACCACCAGAATCAATATCACCAAACCCGGAATGGTGGCCACATGCGGCGCAGTGATCACCAACTTGCGGCCTTCTCCCAGCATGGAACCCAGGTCAGCTTGCGGCGGTTGCGCACCCAAACCCAAAAAGCTCAAGCCGGCGGTTTCCAGAATCATCCAGCCCACGGTGGTGGACATGGTGATAATAATCACCGGCATGACATTGGGCAGGATTTCCCCGCCCAGAATGCGTACGTCGGTGAGCCCCGACAGCCTGGCCGCATCCACATACTCCTGGCGCACCAATCCCAAGGTGACACCGCGTACCGAGCGCGCAAAGAACGGAATGTTGACGATGGCAATGGCAAACAAGGCATTCATCAAACCCGGACCCAGCACGGCAACTATGGCCAACGCCAGCAACATGTAAGGAAACGCCATTACCATGTCTATGCTGCGCATGAGTAAATTATCCAGCCAGCGGCCGTAGAACCCAGCCACGATACCGATGAGCGAGCCGGTGATCGCGGCAATCAAGGTCGCCACCACGCCCACCGCGAGACTGACCCGAGTGCCCCACACAACGCGCGACAAAATATCCCGTCCCAGATGATCGGTGCCCAATAAATGATTTTCGGAAAACGGTTTTTGCAGGCGGTCACTCAACGCCGTGGCGTCAGGATCGGGCAATGGCAATAACGGCGCGCACAAGGCGGTAAGACTGACCAGCACCACAATGACGATACCGAACACGGCAAGGTGATTGCGCCGCAACCGCGCCCACAGACCGGGACGGCTACTCATGGGTTTGACCATACTGGCTGCGGCATTGGCGGATGTGTTGGCGTTAGCACTCATGAACGCTTAAACCTCCAGGCGCGGATCCAGCACTCGCTGCATCACATCCGCCAACAGGTTGAACAATACATAGGATGCCGCGACCAGCAACACGCCGCCTTGCACCAATAAAATGTCGCGGGTGGTGATGGCGGTCACCAGCATCCTACCTATACCGGGCCATTGGAACACGGTTTCGATATAGACCGCGCCACCTAAGACAAACCCCGCCTGGATACCGATGACCGGAATAATATTCACCAGGGCGTTTTTGAAGGCGTGTTTATAAATCACTTTGCGTTCGCTCAGTCCTTTAGCGCGGGCGGTGCGCACATAATCCTGACGCAGCACTTCCAACATGTTGGAACGGGTCAGGCGCGCAATCACTCCGGTGGCCACCACCGCCAGGGTGATGGCGGGCAATACCAGATGGTGCAGCAAGTCTTTAAGATCCCCGCCGCCGTAGATCGCAAACATGCCGCTGGCGGGAAACCATTGAAGTTGCACGGCAAATATCAGCACCAGGATCAAACCCAGCCAGAACGACGGGGTGGATATGCCGATCAATACCAGCAAGGTGAGCAGTTTGTCCTGCCAACCGTATTGTTTTACTGCCGAGACAATACCGGTCACCAGCCCAAAAATAGTACATAGCAACAGCGAAGTACCGGCCAGCAATAGCGTCGGGCCCAGGCGTTCCAGCACCTCATCCAGCACCGGCCGGTTCAAACTGTAGGAGCGGCCAAAATCACCTTGGAGAAGATTGGTTAGCCAGATGACATATTGCTGCAGCAACGGTTTATCCAAGCCAAATTCTTCGTTCAATTTGGCGACATTTTCCGGCGTGGCGTAAGAACCCAGGATGGCCAGCGCCGGGTCGCCGGGG
>JAJDNG010000129.1 GCA_022340845.1 Gammaproteobacteria bacterium
AAAGCCGGTAGGCGAGAAATAGCAGCAATATATCAACGACGATGGATGACAATAACCACTCTGCCACGCTACATTCAGTAGCCAATGTGAAATGGATACTCGCCAGTATGGTACTGATTGCTTGGATGGATATCACTACTATGGCAACAACTCTAGACCATGGCGCTAATGTGATTAGTCCAACAATGGCCAATATTGAGGCCATAATCGTAGGGGATGGCATGGTTAGCATTGCAATTTCGCCCGTTTCGACCGCAAGCAAAACGGTCAGTGCATTGTTGAGCAGTACCCACCCCAGTGCTAAATAAGTCCATTTTATAATGGTTGGCTGCATTTAATTTTCCGTTGCCGCTCGAACCATTACCATCGCAAGGTTTTTTTGATAAATTGCTCTGAGAAAGGATGCCATCAGTTCGGCATAGAGTCATTTGTTCAGTATTGACATAAAAAGGAACGCTAGTGCGCTCCTTTTTATTTGCTATCTACTATCTATAGTTGTATTGCTTTGCTGCTGCTAAGGCAGCCATATTATATCATTATTCGTGATTAGTTCATGTGCAAAAGAATACGTAATGTGTGGACAATTCTTAAAATAGATAGCGGTTATATACACATTTTGCTTACAAAATTATCGAATATTCACGTAACCTTGCCAATCGTCTTGATATTTTCGGCGATCTCTGCCAAAGCGCCGTGTCGTAATATCGTACCCAAACCGAACGATTTCCCGGCGATCCGATTGTTCACGCCGTTGTAGTTTTCGTCTTTCGGCACCTCGTGAATTAAGTTCCAAACGGTATTTGTTATTAAACTGCGGTTTGCTGCTACATTGCTTCATAGTTCTACTCCTGACTTCATTTACAGATAATTCTATTTTCCATTTCTGGAGAACCACTGCAAATACTTTTTGCTGTTTCAAAAGGTGAACTATTACCAAAACAGTGCGACTCAGCGGCTATTGAGATAAAGACAACTTCCATCATATCTATTAGTGATATTGCGGCTGATTCTATTGATTTGATTCGCCAATCGGATACTTTGGCAGTCATATGGAGATTACATTGAAGGTATTCGCATTCTGCAAAGGTAGGTCGCGCGATTGTAACCTGGGCTCCAATAGACTTCAGCGCCTCATCATTTTCGCGCTCTGTCATACTAATTCGAA
Organism: Gammaproteobacteria bacterium; assembly: GCA_022340845.1. Classification (GTDB taxonomy): domain Bacteria; phylum Pseudomonadota; class Gammaproteobacteria; order SZUA-152; family SZUA-152; genus JAJDNG01. Next base: position 1,166 of record JAJDNG010000129.1, read on the forward strand.
TACCCAACCTACGTGTAAACAACCAAAATGTTCTAAACCAACGGCGTGTTTGATACGCGTTGCATAGCGAAAGTGCGTTTCACCATTGAGAGGATTTTAGAAATCGTTTGGTTCAGGCCACGTCCATACAGTAGAAAATCACATCCAATCCGGGATATTAACGCCTTTTCCCCAGTAACGATCCCAAAATCCCTCGCACGATTTGCCGGCCTAGCGAACTGCCTATGGAGCGGGCAGCGCTTTTTGCCATGGCTTCTACGATGGTTTGCCGGGGACGCCCCGGTCTACGGGAGCTTTTTGCAGCAGGCGATGATGCGGCGGTTTGCTTGAGTGGTTCATCGGCACGCTGTTTGAGTAATTCATAAGCGGATTCCCGGTCCAGAGCGGTATCGTAACGCCCTTTCAGCGGAGAGCGGCTCAGGAGTTCGCTGCGTTCGCTGTCGCTCAATGGTCCGATGCGCGATTCGGGCGGGCATACCATCACGCGTTCCACCGGTGTGGGGCGGCCTTGTAAGTCGAGTACCGAAACCAACGCTTCTCCCACGCCCAGTTCGCTGATGACTTTGGCGGTATCGAGATTTGGATTACTACGGAATGTCTCAGCAGCCGCTTTCACCGCTTTTTGATCTTTGGGTGTGAATGCGCGCAAGGCGTGTTGTACCCGGTTGCCCAGTTGTCCCAGGATGTCTTCCGGTATGTCCAGCGGGCTTTGCGTGACAAAATATATCCCCACGCCTTTGGAGCGGATCAAGCGCACCACTTGTTCGACTTTATCCACCAGCGCTTTGGGCGCATGATCAAACAACAGATGGGCTTCATCAAAGAAGAACACCAGCCGGGGTTTATCGGGATCACCGATTTCCGGCAGTTGTTCAAACAGCTCGGCGATCAGCCACAACAAAAACATGGCGTATAACTTGGGCTGGGTCATGAGTGTGGTGGCGTCCAGAATGCTGATGACGCCATTGCCGGAGAAATCGGTTTGCATCAAATCCGGCAATGCGATTTGCGGTTCGCCAAAAAATTGTTCCGCGCCTTGTTGTTCCAGCATCAGCAGTTTGCGCTGGATGGCCGCCACGCTGGATGCGCTTAGATTGCCGTAGGCGTTCTGCAAGGATTTGCCGTTGTCCGCCACCCAGGCCAGCATGGCGCGCAAGTCTTTCATATCCAATAACAACAGGCCTTGATCATCGGCAATTTTGAAGGCCGCAAACACAATGCCGGTTTGCGTTTCGTTGAGTTCCAACAGGTTAGCCAGCAACATCGGCCCCATGTCGGAGACCGTGGCGCGTATGGGGTGGCCGCGGTGGCCGTACAAATCCCACAGCAAGGTGGAATAAGCGCGTGGATTATAGTGTTGAAGATTTAATAGGGTAACACGCTGTTGGATTTTATCGCTGGGTGTCCCGTTTTTTGCAAGCCCGGAGAGGTCGCCTTTGACATCCGCCAGAAACACCGGCACTCCGGCGCGGGCAAAGCCTTCCGCCATCACTTGCAGCGTCACGGTTTTGCCGGTTCCCGTCGCGCCGGTGATCAAACCGTGGCGATTGGCCATGCGCAGGTATAAGGCAATGGAGTGTTGTGGATTGCCGCCGATTCGAAGCTTGTTTTGATCCATACTGGGCACTCGATTTATTGTGGAGTTCGGTGTGGTTATTTCTGGGGTAATGTACTGGCAAGGGCAATTTTCAGCAACTTTTTTGACGCTATTTTAACCACGCCACTGAATAAAATTGTGGTATCCAATGCAATCACGTAAGGTGGTCTTTCTGAAGGCTATATGCAGCGGCTGGGTCAGTAAAAGTAGTCAAAAACCTACAAACATAGAGCAGTATTTGCAGGGGGCTTCCATGATTAATCGTTCCACAGGCAAGCGGCGAACCTCGCCCATTATTCTCGCAGGCTTGATGAGTTTGGGCTATACCGGCGCCGTCTACGCGCATGCCCAGTTTACAACCGACAGCGCCACACCGCCTCGGTATAACACCAGCCAGATAAAACAGGTTGGGCCTTGTGGCAGTGAAGCCACCTGGGCATCGTATCGCACCAACCGAAAGGGGATTTTTGTACAAGGTGAAACCATTGCTTTAGATTGGATGGAAACCGTAGACCATCGCGGCTCTTACGAATTTGATTTTTCGCCTGCCAATGATGAGGGATTCGTGGAACTCATTCCACCGGTCGCCGACACCCAGGACAATACGCCAACCCCGCATTATTACAGCCAAACCGTGCAACTGAATGTCGGTCCTTGTGATGCCTGCACCTTAAGAATGCGCCAGAATATGGATAATTTGAAAAATTATTATTATTCATGTGCCGATATCGTAATCGTTTCAGGTAGTGATGTTACGCCACCACAGGAAGTTAGCGGCCTAACCGCGTCTTCGGCGGCCAATGGTGTGCAACTCGCATGGAGCAATCCTACCGATACCAAAGGAATTATCGTGGTGCGTAGCACAGCCACGATGAGCGCGCAGCCCTCTAATAGGACAGACTATTTAACCGGTGACTCGCTTGGCAATGCGCAAGTGGTGTATAAAGGCACCGGAACCGGCTTTACGGATACTGGCGTCGCGGCTGACACAGACTATACCTACGCGGTGTTTGCCTATGATTCGGACTACAACTACAACAGCGGCGTATCTCAATCCGTTACTACGGCAGCGGATACCAATCCCGCTGGCGGCTCCGGTGGAACCGACGCTATGAGTAGTGATAGCGGCGGCGGTGCGGGATCTTGGGTGTTGATTTTGCTGGCCACTTTGTTGATTTCCCAAAGGCCGGCTTGGAGGAAGTTGTGGTAGGGATTCCCGTATGTTGTTTTCAACTCAGGGTTAAGCGTCTGAAATTGTGCCGTTCTGGGTCATGAGCGTAGTTGAAGGAGCATAGACGAATCGTTTATGTTGGCCATGGCTAAACTCTAAGATCCTTCGTAAAAAACCACTCAGGATGACACAGGCTTGTTGTCGGTTTGAATACAGGGAAGTAACTTAACCGGGTGGTGCGGCATGGTTTTAAGATCCTTCGCGAAAAGCCGCTCAGGATGACACAGGCTTGTTGTCGGTTTGAATACAGGGAAGTAACTTAACCGGGTGGTGCGGCATGGTTTTAAGATCCTTCGCG
>JAJDNG010000146.1 GCA_022340845.1 Gammaproteobacteria bacterium
TATCAGAAGAATACCGCGGTATTACACACCGATCAGAGCATATTGCCTCGCAAACGCCTGGCATGGGCGGCATGGAACTACCATATTGTCGACAAGCACCAGGACCGGGTCGCGTTAACGTACAACATGAATATCCTCCAACGCCTGTCGGCGCCGAAAACCTTTTGCGTTACCTTAAATCACACCGGCGCCATAGATCCGGCCAAAATCATCAAAGTCATGGAATACGATCACCCGGTGTTTACTGTGCAAGGCATCGCGGCACAGCAGCGCCAGAAAGACATCAACGGCGTCAAGCGCTCGTATTTTTGCGGTGCGTATTGGCGTAACGGTTTTCACGAAGACGGCGTGGTCAGCGCGCTTAACGCCGTGGAACATTTTAACCAGAGAGTAGCCAGTGAACAGTTATATCTACGCCGGGCAAGTTAGGCACAGGCGGTTTCAACCCAAGGCGCACCGTTTCCAATATCCCTTGTTCATGATGATGCTGGATTTGGCGGAAACCGACACGGTGTTCAAGAAGCGTTGGCTGTGGTCCACTCGGGGCTTTAATCTTGCCTGGTTCCGCCGCAAAGATCACTTGGGCGATCCCGCCAAGCCGTTAGCGGACGAAGTACGCCGCCTGGTACGTGAGCAAACCGGCCGCGCCCCTCAAGGCCCTATCCGGCTGCTGACCCATTTGCGCTATTTCGGTTATTGCTTCAATCCGGTGAGCTTTTATTACTGCTACGATGCCAGCGCAAGCCGAGTAGAGACAATCGTTGCCGAGGTAAACAATACGCCTTGGGGTGAACAACATTGCTACGTGCTGCCCGAATCGATGAATCAAGGCCATGGCGCACACAAACGTTACGCTTTTGACAAAGTGTTTCATGTGTCACCGTTTATGGAAATGGAACTGCAATACGACTGGCGTTTTAGTGAGCCGCAGCGACAGCTTAACGTGCATATGCAAAACACCAAGCATAGCGAACAGGTTAACCTCAAAGTATTTGACGCTACTCTGGCATTAGCTCGGCAGCCGGTGACGGCGTTTAACCTGGCCAAAGTATTGGTTAAATACCCGTTTATGACGTTCAAGGTCACGCTTGGCATTTATTACCAGGCGTTAAAGTTGTGGTTAAAAGGGGTGGCTACTTATGATCACCCGAAACACAGCCATCACTCTGAATATTCCGCAATACAGGAACCGAAAGCCACACAGCCATCATCCAATCCATCAGACAACCCATCAATCATCAAGGAGGCGCCGGATACGGCGTTATGACATGAGCGAACAGTTATTCGATAAACCCAACAGCGATACTCCAAGCAACCCGTTAGGCATTCCAATAAATACGATATCCAGGAAATCGCCAGCGACACGCGCAACCGGCACACAGCCATCCGGCTGGCTAAACGCAGTGGCGCGCAAACTCGTCATAAAACAACTGCACAAACTCCAGCACGGCGAAATCGTGCTGGTGGACAAGCAGCAACAGACACAGCACCGCTTTGGCAAACGCAGCCAGCAGTTTCCCGTCACCGCGTTTATCCATGTGCAGCAAGCGCATTTTTATCAGGAGCTGGCGTTTGGCGGCAGCATTGCCGCGGCTGAATCTTACATGTTGGGCCATTGGACGACGGATTCTTTGACCGATGTGGTACGCATCATGGTGCGCAACATGGAGGTAATGGACGCCATGGAATCCGGCCTGGCCAGACTGGCCACGCCCGTTCGCAAAGCGTTGCATTGGCTGAACCGCAACACCAAACAAGGCAGCCGTAAAAACATTGCCGCGCATTACGACATTGGTAACGACTTGTTCGCGCTGATGCTGGACAACACCATGATGTATTCCTGCGGAATTTTCACCGATCAAGCGACCACCCTGGAACAGGCGTCAATTAACAAACTGCAGCGCATTTGCGATAAGCTGCAACTGAGCGAGCAGGATCACGTGGTGGAAATCGGAACCGGCTGGGGCGGATTTGCCATATATGCGGCGCAACACTATGGCTGCCGGGTCACGACCACCACCATTTCGAAACAACAATACAATCTGGCATTGCAGCGTATCCACAATCTGGGACTGCAGGACAAAATTACCGTATTGCTGCAAGACTACCGCGACCTGCAAGGCCAATACGACAAACTGGTATCCATAGAGATGATCGAAGCCGTAGGTCATGAGTACTATGACACATTTTTCAACAAATGCGCCGAATTGTTAAAACCCGACGGCATGATGCTGCTGCAAGCCATTACCATCGCCGACCAGCGTTACGAACAAGCCAAAGGTTCGGTGGATTTTATCCAACGCTATATTTTTCCGGGCAGTTGTATACCGTCCAATACCGCCATTCTGAATTCAGTATGTAATGCCACTGACATGCGCCTGCTCCACCACGAGGACATCGGCGCTCACTATGCCACCACGTTGCGCAAGTGGCGGGAGAATTTTTTCGACAATATCGAGTCAGTGAAGTCCCTGGGTTACAACGAGGTCTTCATACGACTGTGGGAATTCTACTTGTGTTATTGCGAAGGCGGATTCGAAGAACGCGCCATCAGTGACGTGCACATGGTGTTCAGCAAGCCGCAATGCCGTGTCGAACCGGTGTTAGGAACGTTCAGTAAGTGAAGGCCGGTTGTCTCCGCATCGATTAACTGCGAAGGTTGACTATGATCGCCACGATTAAGGAAAACAAACACTATTTTACCATCGCCAATGTCGTGTTGTTCCAATTGGGTTGGTTCCTATGCGTGTTCTCGGCGGCCAATAACCTTGCCGCGATTTCCATATTAAGTTGTGTGGCCATCATCGGCCTGCACTTGTCCATGCTGAGACACATCAAACAGGAAATCAAATTGATACTGCTCACCGGCGCCATCGGTTTTGTCGTCGACAGTCTACACATAGCGTTTAACGTATTTCACGCCGGGCCGGCAAACAATTTGCCACTGGCGCCGCTGTGGCTGGTGGCGCTGTGGATGTTATTTGCGATTTCACTGCGCCACAGCCTGGCCTGGTTAGCCGATAAACCATGGCTGTCCGCCGGAGTCGGTGCCGTGTTTGCCCCGCTGGCCTATTTTGCCGGCTCCAGGCTGGGGGCCATCGAACTGCCGCAGTACGACATGCTAACTTCTTTAGTCGCCATAGGATTAGCGTGGGCGATCGTCACGCCGTTGTTGTTTGGCCTGGCAAAACGCATCCCGGAAACCTGAACGGCAGTATGAGCCCGCCGGTTACACTACGTGCCATCGTTTTTTACCGGAATTAATTGTTCCGGATCTATTTTTATGGAAAGTAAGATCACTGCCGTTGCCTATTTGTACCATTGAACGAAATGAAATCCCTTCAGCGTGTCGACAGCCGCCTTTGGCAAGCTTCCTATATCACTAAACCAACACCGCCGGCCGCGAAATGAAGCGTTAAAACCCAACAGGAAGGGTCAAAACCTAACAGGGAGGGTCAAAATCCAACAGGAAGGGTTAAAACCTAACAGGAAGGGCTCCAGACCCGACAGGACGGATCTAAAATCAACAGGAAGGGTTCCAGACCCAACAGGAAGGATCCAAACCCAACAGGAAGGGGTCCAGACCCAACAGGAAGGATCCAAACCCAACAGGAAGCGGTCCAGACCCAACAGGAAGCGGTCCCCGCTTATAAGGGAGGGATGGCTGCGCGACAGTAAAGGACTGCGAGCGCCCAGGGAGACCCCTTGCTCACGCTGAAGATCTATTCACTCCGCGGAAAGTCGCACCTCCCCCCGAACAGTCTGCTCACCGTCTTTGCTAGTGGAATTATGCGAACCAAAGTCACATTAATTTGCGCACTCTGTTCGTCTATTAGATGTAGTGACTCAGATAGGATTCGACAGATTGGCAAGTGAGTTTCAATTTATTCTGGCGGGCAGCAAGGTTTCATTTCTGCCAATTCCGGACTCTTAAAAATCTCGAATATTTTCATGCGCGACTGAGTAAGAAATTGGCGTTCAACTGCTCTTCTGCAACTGGATCTGAAAGCGGACCTTGGTAGATTAACGATAATACGAGCAAATTTCTCAGAAGCAGACGCCTAATAATTGTCGGATTGTTAATCAGCGACCGAGTGACAGCTTACCTTCTTAGACCGGACTCTCATCCTCGAAAACCGAACTCCAGAAATGCAGCGTAAGCAGGCATT
>JAJDNG010000151.1 GCA_022340845.1 Gammaproteobacteria bacterium
GGTCGAAATGACAACCATGTGTTCATCTCAAATAACATTAGCGGAAAAGCTCTGATTTTAAGTACTATCGATAACAAAAGCCTTTTTTCCTCTGTATTTGGAAGATTAGAGGCATCCGAATATTCTCGATCAAATTCGTGGCCAATGAAAAAAATTTTATTAACCATTATCGCCACTCAATTAAATTTGATGACTCCTATTATCAGTTTTGCCCAAAGCGGCGAAGGCTCGTACAAACTGGCGCAAGCCATTCGCGAGCAACTGGTTAAAGACGTAGAGTTTGTTGATGAGGCCGACCTGGTGTGGCTGGATTTACGCCGTTTTTATACTCAGCGGCGGTTCCAGCCGGTGTGGTTTACCGATGCCGGCTTGAATGCCCGCGGCCAATTGATGATACAAACCATCAAATCAGCGCAAACCCAGGGGCTTAATCCCGATGACTACAATATTTGTTTTTTCGAACGTCACTGCGACGACGAGTTGGCATCGCAACGGCTGTGGGTGGAGTTGCTGCTGACCAAGTCGTTAATACGCTATATCGGCGATATGCTTACCGGCCGGCTGTCCCCGCAAGACATGAATTTGAACTGGCACATCGAACAACCACCGGTGGATACCAAGGCGTGGCTGGAAAACATCGTGCAGGCCGATGACTTTGCGAAAGCGTTGGAATCCCTGCAACCGCCGCACGAAGGCTATCGGCGTTTACATGCCGCATTGCTGAACTATCTGGATCTGCAAGCCGCCGGCGGCTGGCCGCGTATTCCCGAGGGGCCGGTATTGCAAATCTGGGACTCCCATGAACAAGTACCGCTCATCCGCCGGCGCTTGCAGGCCGAAGGCGACTTGCTGATGGGGCCGGTGGAAAATGCACTGTTGTTTGATGAAACCGTGAAGCTTGCGGTGGAGCATTTTCAAGTGCGTTATGGTATCGATGTGGACGGCATGGTGGGACCGCAAACCCGCTCGGCCATGAATGTGCCGGTGAGCGAGCGCATCGAGCAAATGCAGTTGAACCTGGAGCGCTGGCGCTGGCTGCCCCGGGACCTGGGCGAGCGGTATTTGCTGGTGAATACGGCGAGTTACGAACTGGTGGTGGTCGAACACAACCGGGTAAAAACCGTCATGCGGGTCATCGCCGGCACGCCCGAGCGCGCCACCCCGGCGGTGGCCGGCCCGGTGCAAAGTATCGTCTTCAATCCCTATTGGTATATCCCGCGCAAAATCGCCATCAATGACGTCATCCCCAGGCAGCAGCGCAATCCCGACTTTTTTCGAGCGGTGGGCATTCGCGTTTTTAAAAATCAACAGTTAAGAAACCACCAGGCCAGCCTCACGGAAATCCCGCCATCGCGCATCGATTGGGCGAAAATCGATGCTGACCATTTTCCTTATCAGCTGCGCCAGGACCCCGGGCCACAAAACAGTTTAGGCAGCGTCAAAATCAAATTCGCCAACGACTTTGCCTTGTATTTGCACGATACCCCCAAGCAGCGCTTGTTTCAGCGCGAGACCCGGGCGTTCAGCTCGGGCTGCATACGGGTGGAAAACGCCATTGAACTGGCCGAGTACTTGCTTGCCTCTGATAATGCGGACGAAAATGGATGGAACCGTCAGAAAATTCGCGCCGTCATCGATTCAGGTGAAACCGTCACCGTACCGCTGAGCAGTGAAATCCCTTTGTATCTGGTCTATTGGACCGCCTGGGTGAGCAATGACGAGCATGTGTATTTTCGCAACGATGTGTATGGCTGGGACAGCGCGCAATCGCAGTGCCGCTAAACGGCATTCTGGCAGATCGGGCGTGTAGATTTTAATGTTAATGCCTTATTAATTTTTAATTTGTATAATCATTACCATGTTTAAACGTCGTGAATTTCTGAAATACGCCATTGGCCAGTGCACCTTAGGAACGGTCGCGTTATGCGCTCCCACCTTGTTACTGGCGAACACCCGACAAACCGCCAAACCCCAAACCCTCCCCGATCGCCAACTGGCCTTCTACCACTTACATACCGGGGAAAAACTCAGCACTACGTATTGGTCAGAGGGTGAGTATATCGCTCAGGAATTGCAACACCTGAATTATTTATTACGCGATCATCGCACCGGCGAAGTACAAGCCATGGATAAAAACCTGCTGGATCTGCTCTACGTTCTGCAACAACACGTCGATAAACAAGGCGCGTATCACATCATCTCCGGGTATCGCTCCCCCAAAACCAACGCCAAACTGCGGCAGCAGTCCAAAGGCGTGGCCAAACGCAGCTTGCATATGCAAGGCAAAGCCATGGATGTGCGCTTGCCCGGCGTGTCATTGAAACACCTGCGCCAGGCCGCGCTGCAACTGAAAGCCGGCGGTGTCGGTTATTATCCCAAATCCAATTTCGTGCATATCGATACCGGCCGGCCGCGGTTTTGGTGATCGATTACCGATCGAAACACTTATTCACCGAAGCAAATACTTTACACCCATTGATATTCACCAATATCAAATGGTAGGGTTCGCTCTAAGCACCCCACTACAATAATGAATCGATTCAATGCTTGATTCCCTGATCTTTGTCGCCTTTGCGATTGGCATTGTCAGCGCCTGCTCATTGCCGCTGGGCGCGCTGACCGCCCAATACTGGCAACCCAGAGACCGCACCGCCGGCGCCATAGTGGCCTTCGGCAGTGGCGCACTGTTGGCCGCATTGACTATAGACATGGTGGCGCCCGCCTTTGGACGGGGACATTATTATGCCGTTGCCAGTGGTTGCATACTGGGTGGATTGCTGTTCGTCACCCTGAATGAAGTCGTTAATAACTACGGTGGCTTCCTGCGTAAGGTATCCACTACGGTGTATCACTTGCGCCGCCAGGAACACCGCCGCTTCAAACACATACTTTCCCATCTTGGCCGTATTGACATCTTCAAAGACCTGGCCACCAATGAATTCAAAGTCATGTCCGAAATCATGGCTCTGCGCGAGGTTGCGCAAGGCACGTCCTTGTACCAACTGGATGATCCAGCCGATGCCTTGTACATCGTTGTCGAAGGCGAGATTCAGTTGCTGGATCCGCAAAATGGCATGCGTGTGTTTGAAACACTCAAAACCAATGATGCCTTTGGCCGCATGGCGTTTTTAACCGGTCGATCCCATGCCACAGTGGCGCAGGCGCACACCCATGCCACGGTCTGGGTGTTGCCCCGGCGTCGGTTTGATCAATTGTTGGCGAAGTCCTCCGCATTGTCACACGCCATGTGCCGCTGGCTGCACAGCGATGAGTTGTTGACCTACTTGCAGCAACGCCATGGCATGAATACCCATGCCGCCAGCGCTTGGGTTGCCGAAATGGTGAAGCGCCTGGAAAAGGATAAATTACTGCCTCCTTTAAGCGACATTGAACGCAACCAGACCCGCTTTATCCAGGGTGCCCCTGATATTAGTCGCCTGCCGATATTTAGCGACTTGTCCGAGGATGGTATCAGCACGATCGCTTCGCGATTAGTCTATAAAACCTACCGCCGAGGCGAGTCCTTTTATCACAAAGATGAACCGGCAGATCGAATGTTTGTCATTGAGCGTGGTGAGGTCTCCCTGCTGGATCCGGACAATAGCGCTATCCGGTCGAAAATGCTCACCGATCACGATGCGTTCGCGGGATTGTCGTTTTTAACCGGTACGCATCACACCACCTCGGCGGTGGCCACCCGGGACACGACCGTTTGGGTGTTATTAAAATACGAATTCGATGAGTTGCTGCAGCAAGTGCCGGAACTGGAACAACGCGTGGCCGATTATTTACAACAGGAAGACATCGAAGCCTACCTGGAGCAAAAACAGCATTTCGACGCCAGCAAAGCCATGTACTGGATCAATACGGCGGTGAAAAACATTGACGCCGGTCGCTTAATCCCCGCGGCCGACGAACTGGCCACCAAAATTCACCGCAGCAAAGGCGCGCCCCTGGCGATCTGGCTTGGCATCTTGCTGGACGGCGTACCAGAATCGTTAGTCATCGGCGCCAGCCTGCTGTATCACGACATCAGCCTGGCGCTGGTCGCCGGACTGTTTCTATCCAATTATCCCGAAGCCTTGTTCAGCTCCATCGGAATGCGCCAGCAAGGCATGACTTATTTACGCATTGGCATTATGTGGACCTCGATTATGCTGTTTACCGGCATCGGTGCGGCATTGGGCAATCTGTTTTTTGTCGATGCCCATCCTTTCGCCATTTCCATTGTCGAAGGTATCGCCGCCGGCGCCATGCTCACCATGATCGCCCAGACCATGTTGCCCGAAGCGTATTTTAAAGGCGGCTCGATTATCGGCTTTGCCACGTTATTGGGATTTTTAGCGGCGTTGTTTTTTAAGTCGATTGGTTGATTTACAACGCAACAGTTTCCAATTTAACGGCGCTTAACCATCACAATATTTACTCAAGCTGAGTCAGCGACAAGGAAAAAGTCAGCATAAATGCAACACAACAGAACAAAAACTTGCTCAGAATGCGGAAGTTTGTATTATGGCACAGCCTCCAAGATGGAAGGCCTCTGTCCTGAGTGCGCACATTTCCTTTATGGTTATGAAAATTGCGCACATGAAATGGTTAGTGGTCGTTGCAAAAAGTGCTATTGGGAGGGTTCTACAACTGAATATATTAAGAAAATTAACAAAGCATAATCTTCAATGTTAAACATGAACAACCTAATAAACAGTCGCATCGAATCCAACATGGCAAATCAACCTGGGTGGCCAAAAGCGTCGCAATTTTTTCCCTGCCATTATTTGCCATGTTATGTATGGCCGGAGTACACGCGGACATGATCACTAAATGCACCTTTATCGCTCTTATTAGTATTTTTGCGGTAGGAGCCGCAGCATCCGGTAATGAAACTGAAGGGGTTACTTCGTCAGTAAATAGCACGACACTGAATCGTTTGATAGAGCGTGCTAAAGAGCAGATCTTGGAAGATGATGGGAAGCAATATTGGTGGCGAGTCTTTGGGAAGCTGGACAAGATCAGCGACGATAAAATTAAAGCCTGTGTGTCTAAAAAAAGCAATCCAGAAGCGATGTACAAGTACGTACTGGAAATTGGGGCCAGCGGTGCAATAGAGAAAGTTCATTGGGAAAAAACCGATGATTTCACAACGTGTATAGATAGTGTGTTGACGGGTATGGAAATGCCGGCGCCGCCTATATCTCCGTTTTACTTCTATTTGTCGGAGATATAGTGGCACATTATTGGTCGTCCAAGGGGGCGTTTTAACCGGAATAACATCTGGTAGTTCACGAAACGGTGATCCGTCTACCACTGTTCAGTGGGTCATCACCTTTGCGTGCCCACGGGGCATGTATTGGGTAAGCATAGATGCTGCTGGTTATAATGATCATGGTGTTAATCGTTAGGTGTGGTATCTCAGTCAAAAAACGATGTCGCTTCGGACCAAGATATCGCAACAGCAAAATAGCCGGATAAACGGTTAACATCAATAAATGTATAATAAATTTCTCAACACGAAAGCGGAAAGAATGGACATCCATCTAATATATCAAGCGCGTAATGTTCCGTTGTTGTACTCCTTCAGACTTCGGAGGGTTTGCGTGCCCCTGGGCCGCATAAGCATGATGTAACTCGTAAGCCAATGGCCGTCATAGGCTATCGCTATATTTTCAGTGCAATAAAAATGAAAATCAGAAACCCCATCGCCTTATTAACGTTACTTTTTGTTTCTTTCGTCGCCAACGCTTCAAGTTCGGATGATTGGGAAATATTCAGTGATGTAGGGGCTTATGGGTTGGTAGGAACTGCTTTGGTTTTACCGGCATATAAAGATGACTGGGAAGGTTTTAGACAAGCAGGCTACAGTGTAGTTACTGCTTCAGCGGTGGGATTGGTGGGCAAGACACTTATAGACGCGGAGCGTCCAGATGACAGTGGAAACGATAGTTTTCCGTCAAATCATACTTCTGTTGCTTATGCAGCAGCGACAACGCTTAACTTGCGCTATGGGTGGGAGATCGGTTTTCCAGCGTACGGCATGGCAACTCTTGTGGGCATAGGACGGGTAAAATCGAATAAACATTATTGGAAAGACGTAATAGCAGGCGCCGTGATTGGTTCCTTAGCGGGATGGGCATTTACGGACGCTTTAGATGACAGTATACAAATCCTACCTTGGGCAGGAATTAAAGAAGCCGGTGTAGTAGTTTTACTGAACTGGTGAC
>JAJDNG010000161.1 GCA_022340845.1 Gammaproteobacteria bacterium
ATCATTGGTTTGCAAGCGTGCTTGCCTATTTTGAAATTGGGCATTCATTGGTACGACGGATGGGTATCGGTGATTGTTTATCCCGCCGAATTTGTTCCCGACAGAGTGTACGTGGATGACATCGGTCTGGAGCATCGATCCAATGCGATATTGAGTGGTGAATCCTGGAGCAGGGGGCCGGTGGTATTGTCCTGGGAGGGCAGTCAGCACGCTGGTATTATCGATGGCCACAATGTCATTATTCATGAATTCGCGCATAAACTGGATGGCTTGAATGGCCGAGTCAATGGGTTTCCGCCCTTGCATAAAGGCATGCAAGCGACCAAGTGGTCCAAGGTAATGGCAGAGGCGTTTGATGACTTTGGCGGGAAAATTAGCGCGAATACCCCTGTGCCCATTGATGCTTACGCAGCGACTTCGCCTGCGGAATTTTTTGCCGTGTTAAGCGAAGTGTTCTTTGAGCGACCGGAAATTCTGTATTCTCTATATCCGGATGTATTTGATCAATTCAAACAATTCTATCGCCAAGACCCTATGGCAAGGCGACAATCCGCTGACGCGGGGCTTGCAGGTGAGCGCTGAGTTGCTGGTGACGCGATAATAGTAGTGTTGGGCGGCGAGTGGTTGTCACACATAAACATTATCTCAGTCGCTCCATAGAGCGGATGAGGTTTTGCGGCGGGCGTTGATTGTTGATAGTCGGGTGTGTTGTCGTCGGATTCGAGTGGTTCGTTTATGCACAGATCTCCACGCCTCGCCAGAATGCAATTCGCCCCTTGATATTATTGGCAGGCTCTTTGGGTTCGGGGTAATACCAGGCGGCATCCGGATTTTCTTTGCCGTTGACTTGCAAAGTATAATAACTGGCTTCGCCCTTCCAGGGGCAAGTGGTTTTTTTGCTGCTGGGTTTGAAGTATTCTCGGCTGATGGATTCCGCGGGAAAATAATGATTTCCTTCCACCACGACCGTGTCATCACTTTGTGCCACCACCTCACCGTTCCACAGAGCTTTCATGTCTGCCTCCTTTGTGCCTGGCTGTCCGCTGGAGTATTCGTCAGTGTATTGTTCAGAGTATCCGTAAGTGGTATTGCCAATACCGGTAATACCCGTGGTGCCGGCGTCGATGGTACTTCCCCTGTTTGTTTGGCACCGAATTTTTCGTAAAATCCTCGAGCATTCGGATCTGACTCTATTCTTAGCGTTTTAATATGACGTGTCTTGCAAAAATCAAGGCAATAATAAATAAGGCGTTTACCAACGCCTTGTCCCATGGCGGGCGGAGTTACCCACATGTGTTCAACGTCTGCAGTGTCATTGCTAATACGGATAGCGACAAATCCCACTATGGATTTATCTGCGGTGGCTACCCATACATTATGCTGTTCAATAAACTCCGGCGTAATGTTTAAACTGTCGCTCCACAATTCTAGCCAGTGATCCGGATAACCCCAGCTCTTTTTTGCTGCCTTGGCGATGGTGCTTAGTTCGGAAGCTTCTGTTCGGTGTGCATGACGTATCGAGATATTCATCAGAAAATTGGGATTTTACGGCCTTTCATGTAAAAACCATTTGTCCGTGTGTAACAAGGTTCTGGCATGATCGCGCAACGATTCTCCGGGCAGTGCCGTCGTGCACGGCGCGAAGGCTTCCTGCTCCCACGCCAGGCGGAAGGCATCTTCGATGTTGATTGGTTGTTTTATGACCTGAAAATGCAGCATAGTACCGTAGTGCGCCACTAACTCTGCGCCGTGTTTTTCGTTCCACCATCGCAGCATGGCTATGGCGGTTTCCGATCCGTAAGTCTGCGCGCCATACCAATGGATGTAAGCCAGTACTTCCCAGCAGTGGGGGGTTGGCAGCAAAATCAATGCTTGTGGCTGGTTTCGCGGCACATACCAATCGACATAGTGGGTAGCATTGGGTTGCAGCGATTTTTCGCGAGGAACGTGTTGCAGCTCCCAGTCCATCAGCCATTTTTCAAGCTGGATGTAATTGTTAATGTGGTTAGAGCGGATGAGCGCTTCGACCTCACTGGCCTGTGGGCACATGGCGAACCGCTGATAGGTTTTTTCCAATGCATAGGCAAAGTCCTCCTCAAGGTTTTGCGAATGCAAATTGGCGTGTTTTTCCAACACACCTTCAAAAGAGGTAATCTCAGAGCGAGCCACAATGGCTTCGGGCGAAGTGTCCCTGTCTTCCTGGGTTTCCCATTCAAAAGGTTGCCGTTTGAACATGTCATCCGCCTTAACATAGTCTTCCCAGGAATTTTGCGGATTGCCCCAGAAGGCGTATAACACAGGCCACATTCCGGTTTGGGGCAAACGTTTTCGAAACGCTGTCCACATTTGCAGCCCATTGTCACGCACTTCGATGGCAAACGCTTTGTCGATGCTGTTGGGTATATCCAGGGAAAGTATATTCTGGTCGCTCAGGAATTCGCTTTCTAATAGCTGGTCCAGCTGGTCGACGTCTCTAATCATCTAAACTGCCTTGTTGAGTATATTGGCGGTATTTAGGTTGCGCCTGCAAATTTGCGTGATCAGGTCGTACGGTGGTTGCTCGATAACACACCCAACGGATTTACGTTTTGTGCATGATAAGAAACTCATAACCATAGTATTCCGCATACCGCTTATAATAGTCTATTTCCTCGCCTATCGCCTGGAATCCAGGAAAGCCTGGTGATTTGCCAGCGCGATGATCGAGCCTTTGGTGTGTTTTGCCCGGACTATGGTTTGCATGCCGGCACCACCGCGAGGCAGTGGGTCAAACAGCTCGTAAAAAATACTCCAAACCTTCCATCGTCTTAAACCATCGAATTAAATCATCGTTTTAAACCATCGTTTTAAACCATCGTTTTCAACCATAGCCCTAAATTCGGCGTGATCAAGTGTGAGTAAGGAAGCTAACAGGATGGTTCACCACTAATGTTAGCAGGTATCCTGCCCTGCTTGGGTTATTGGCGAAATTCTTGACGGTACACGATGGTTTTCACGATACGAGTGTCAGGTCTCTGTGTCCAATATGTCTACACACATACCAATGCACTCATTGCAAATAAATGCGTCGTTGCCGGAAACGATCTGTTTCACTTCTCGGCTGGTTTTTCCGCAAAATGAACAGCGCAGCGGATCTGTCTCATCCTCTTCTGGTCGATAGTCATCGAGATAGGCGCCGCCTTCGCGGGGGGAATTCTGTATGGTTATACAAACTTCATCGCCAACATCCACGTAATAGGTTTCCCAGGACAAGGCGTTGTCAGGCCCTGAACACGAAGGCAACAAAGCCGTAAGGTTCAAAACACCGCTTTCATCGCCGGCCAGTTTGGCCAAAGCCACTTCCAGTTGGTCTTCCTCCTGCACGCCAACTTCGCAGAGTTTTTCACCGTTAACACTGATTGTATAAATGATCATTTGGGCAACGGGCTAAGAATGGATGGTCAGCTCACCCGGGCAGCCCCTGTTTATTTTGCCAGCTAATGTTCAATTATTTTCCTTGGTCCATTGCATGAAATCGTCCTGTTGTTGAGTGTTGGCTTTTTGCCACCAGTATTTGAGCATGTCCAGGGCGGGCTCCGCCTGGTCGGAAATGTCACTGTTAGGAGACTCAGGGGCAGAAGCCGACGTGGGATCGGGCGATAATGAGTCCACAAAGGCGGCAACCAGACCTTTGTCTTTCAGTTGGTATTGAATATCCGTTGCCACCGACGTTTTAGTGTTTTTGTTGATGATATCCACTTGTGGATTTTTAGCATACGCCATGGCGGCTTTTGCATCTATAAGTTCGGGGGCGCTAATGAGATAGTTTTCACCGGCTTTGGCGGTAAATGCCACTAATATGGGTTGTGAGGCCACACGTTCATCGGTGTCGGGACCGACAGACCAGTAATCCACATACTTGATCACAATTTTGTGACTGCCCGGCAGCAGCTTCACCAGCGTGTTGTTCCCTAATAAGGGTTGGTTGTATGAGTCTCCGTCGACGTTTAACAAATTAAAGGCTTTCGCAATAAACACCCTGCCCTCTTCATTGGCCGGTTTGGCGGGACCGGGGTAGCCTTGAAAGGTGGGTTGGCTTTGACAGCCTGCCAGAAAGAACGTCAATATAAGTACCAACCATGAGATAGGGCTTAATCCATGGTGGCGGGTGCAAACTCCCCGGGGTTTTTCTGTAGGCGTTGCCGTATTTATCATCATATTCACCAATCAAATGTTTCGAATTAGAGTATTGCGCTTGTCCTGCGGGGGGAATTATAGCGTAGGTCTTGTAAGTCCCGACAGCCTCTTTTGAGTCGCGGGCTGAAAAGATTCGAGGATTGAGCGCACAAAGCGCCAATGTTCGCGCGAAGGGAGCCCCGCATTGAGTGACCTTATTACCCGCATGGACCACTGGCGGCCATTTATCAATTTTTCAAATGCTCTATAATTTTGAAATATGCCATAATCAGCCGAAATATTAATGACTGTTAACATGAGCGGAGAATCGATATTGTGTTAAATCCTTGGCGAGATCCTGATTTTATTGAAAGCCTCATGGAAACCGCCCAGGCCATCATACTGGTGCTGGATACCGAAGGCCGCATTGTGCGATTCAATCCGTTTATGGAGTCTATTTCGGGCTACCCGCTAAGCGAAGTGCAGGGCAAGGATTGGTTCAAGACGTTTTTACCCGCCAACGACCAGAGTCGCATCCGAGACGTGTTTTCCAGCGCCATCGGCGATGTTCACACAGAAGGCAATCTCAATCCTATCGTTACCAAACAAGGTAACCACCGTTTTATCGAGTGGCACGATACTACATTAAAAGATGATAATGGGGTCGTCATTGGCTTGTTGTCCATAGGCCAGGATATTACCGAGCGCCTGGTAATAGAAAAAAATCTCGGCATCAAAGACGCTGCCGTAGACTCAGCCAATAATGCGGTAGCATTCGCCGATCTGGATGGGAATTTAACCTACGTAAACCGGGCTTTTCTGGGTTTGTGGGGATATGAAACCGCCGCTGAGCTCTACGGCCAACATGCCACGAAATATTGGCATGAAGCCGGCGAAGCGGCGCAGGTAATTTCGGCGCTTAGCGATGCCGGCCACTGGCAAGGTGAATTGATTGCGGTGCGCAGCGATGGATCTGCTTTTCCCGCCAAAGTGTCGGCCAGCATGGTTATCGGCAAGGACGGACAGCCCATGGGGATGATGTCCATTTTTGATGATATCAGCGAACGCAAACAAGCGGAACGGGCGCTGGTCGAAGCCAAGGAACAAGCCGAGCGTGCCAATGCCGCGCTGCGAAAAAGCGAACAGCAATACCGCGCCCTGTTTACTGCGACGTCGGATGCCATTTTGATCGCAAACGATGAAGCCCGTTACGTTCACGCCAATCCTGCCGCGTGCGAAATGCTGGGCTATAGCATGGAGGAACTGCTTGAATTGAGCGTGCCGGATGTTACTTCAGTGGGGAGTAAAACGAAGTTTACACCCATATGGCAGGAGTTCATCAAGCATGGGGTGCAACGGGGGGAGTACGTAGTACGCCGGAAAAACGGCACTGAAATGGAAGTGGAATACCGGGCGGTCGCCAATTTTATGCCGGGACGGCATTTGGCGATAATGCACGATATCAGTGAACGCAAGCGGGCTGAGCAAGCCCTGATTAAGGCTAAGGAGCAAGCCGAACAAGCCAATGAAGCCAAGTCGTTGTTTCTGTCCCGTATGAGCCATGAGTTGCGCACCCCGTTAAATTCCATTTTGGGATTCGCGCAATTGCTCGATGAAGACTTGGATGCGGATCAACGAGACAAACTGAACTACATA